>JAMOPX010000064.1 GCA_027064285.1 Desulfobacterales bacterium
TCCTAAGTGAAGATACGCATCAACACATGCTGGATCAGTAGATATAGCCTTATTTAAAAGAGAGATTGCATTTTTTTTATCTCCTTTTTCTTCCTCCTGTTTCGCCATCTCTACAAGGTAGTGAGCGAGAATATTTTTGTGATTTCCTTTTTCTAAGCGTTCTATCTTCTTTCTTATCTCATATGCCTTGTTCCACTCTTTTAAGTCTTCATATATTCTTTCTATTTCTTTAAGTGCTTTTACATTCTTAGGATCTTCTTGAAGCACCTGGTTAAATATACTTAAAGCCCTATCCAAAAATCCTCCTTTTCTATAATCAAGCCCTAAGTCTAATAATGCCATAAGCTTTGTATTTTTATCTAAGTTTGGCCTAAGAATGACATTCTGCCTTATGCGGATAGCTCTGTCTATTTCCCCTTTTGAACGATAAAGATCTGCTAAGGCGATATATGTCTCTACAGTTTCTGAGTTTAGTTTTACAGACTTTACAAATTCTTCTATAGCCCGATCAGGCTCATTTGTGATAATGTATCTGATTCCTTTAAAAAGTGCTTCTTCACTACTAACAGGTCTTTTCCTTTTTTTGATATAAAGATAACTTCCCCCAAAACAAAATAGTGTAAGAGCTGCTATAATAACAAAAACAGCAGACATATTTATTTATTAGCTTGTGCTTATAGGCTCTTGTGAGGCTTCTTCACCTTTATCAGAACCTACTTCTTCTTCACTTACAGGCAGATTTCTGAGAGAAACAAGCTCTTTTTCTTTTTCTGAAAGCTCTTTTTTTAACCTCCTTATTTCTCTTTTCAGCCTGAATCTTTCAAATATGCTGTAAAAACCAGTTAACAAAACGCCAAAGCAAAAAGTAATACAAGAAATAAGATAAAGACTTATGGGCGGGCTTTCCCATCTAAAAAATAAAAGATTTATTCTAAAAGTAGCTGTTTGTGAAAATGCATTGTAGTTTTGAATAATAACAATGAGCACAAAAAGTCCCAAAAAGATAGTGCACATCCATTTAAATATATTCATCTCCTCCTCCTTTTGTTTTGTTCTGGAAATATGGAAGCAGCTTTTCATAGGTCTGTTTTATATGCTCTGGTATTACTCTTACCTCTCCAAGAACTGTCATAAAGTTTGTGTCTCCATTCCATCTGGGAACTATGTGAAAATGCAGATGTTGTTCTATGCCTGCGCCAGCCACTTTTCCTAAGTTCAGCCCTATGTTAAATCCATCTGGTTTCATAACCTCTTTTAAAACATTTACAGAATATTTTAGCATATCAAATACTTCTTTTGCTTCTTCCTCATTCATATGGGCTAATTCGGCAATATGCCTTTTTGGTGCTACAAGTAAGTGACCATTATTGTAAGGAAATTTATTCATAAGCACTATACTGTGTTCTCCCACATAAAGGATAAGCCTTTCTTTATCTTTGCTTCTATCTTCACCTGCACAGAATATACAATATTTTTCTTTTTTACCAAGTATGTATTCTATCCTCCATGGTGCCCATAAGACCTGCATGTGTCTGCTCCTGAATTTTTTGTTAGTAGTTTATAGCATCTATTCCATAAGTTTTTCAATAATAAGAAAGAGCTTAAATAAATCCTGTTTATGGATTGATTCATAGGGAGTGTGGGCACAGGAAAGCTCTCCAGCTCCAAATACAACACAAGGGATGCCTTTTTCCATTATATTGGATGCATCTGTCCATGCAGGCATACCAGAGATGCTGGGCTTCTCTTTAACAGCATGTTCATATGCCTTTTTTAGCTTTTTGACTATCCATTCATCTTCAGATAAGCTCCAAGGTTCACTCTTCTCCAAGATCCTATACTCCACACCAGAAAATCTTTTTAAAGTCTGCCTTAGCATACTCATAGCATCTTTGATACTTCCTTCAGGAAGCACAGGAATGTCTATTTTAAGAAGACATCTTTCAGGAACTACCTGACAGTCTATACCTCCGTTTATTACTCCTAAGTTTATTCCAGAGTCTGAAAAATAAGGGTCTTTATAGCAAAATATCTCTTTTATAGCCAGAAATACTTCTATTGCTGTTTCAATGGCATTTTTCCCTTTTTTTGGAACCGCACCATGAGCTGGTTTCCCTTTGGTATATATCTCAAGCTCTACTGAACCTGCCTGTTGTGTGCATATATTAAAAGATGTGGGCTCTAATACTATAGCTCCTTTTATACTTAGTGCGTCTGGCACCTCTATTTCTTCTGAACCAGTTCCACCTTCTTCTTCATCCCTTAAAAATGCTACAAAAAAATTTTTTCCATACTTCATTGCATAAAGAAGAGAGGCAATCTGACCTTTTGTGTCCACAGCTCCTCTTCCCCATATCCTTTCTCCATCATAGTAAGGTCTGAATGCATTTTCATATTGCCAGGATGGGACAGTATCTATATGGGTTGCTATCAGTATATCTGGCTTTCCTTTTAATGCATAAATATTGCCCTTTTTTTCATAGAAATGAAGCTCTAACTCAGAAAGCCTTTTTTTTATATACTCTGCTAAATTATCTTCAGCTCCGCTCAGACTTACAATAGAGATAAGCTCCAAAAGTGTAGAGATTATTCCTTCTTTATCTTTATCATTCTTATCCATTTTCCAACCTTTCCTTTTTCTTCAAAGCCAAATTTTTTATAGAATCTCTTTGCTGTTTCGTTCTTTTCTCCTACCCATAGCCCAAATATTTTGTTATATCTTTGCAAAGAACTCATAGCCTTTTGCATTAATGCCTTTCCTATTCCTCGTCCTTTGTATTCACTTGCTACTGCCAACTCATGAATCTCTCCTATTTCTCCATAAATCCTATCCCACCATCTATGACAAAAGAATATAAAACCTACAATCTTATGTCCAATTTTGGCAACAAATATCCCATCTTTGTCTGCATTGTAAAGCCATTTTATGTAGCGTTTGATATCAGATCGCTTTGTATAAGCATATTCCTCAAGCCCTCTATATGCAGAAATATACACCTCTATAAGCTCATCTTTGATACTGCTTATGTGCTGTGGTTTAAATATAAAAAATTCATCTTCTCCCTCCTTGCGGTCGGAGACCCCTTCCTTCAAGTAGGGAAGGAGACCGCAATTGAAAATTTGTAAATATCGAAGTAAAATACAAATATGAAACTTAAGCGAACTCTTAAGCTTGTCCTTAAAGCTACCAAAGATCAGCAACAAATACTTCTTGAGACAATTGAGCAATACAGGTTTGCTTACAACTACACCTGCAAAATCGGTTGGAAAGCTCAAATTTGCAATGGAATTAAACTCCACAACCTCACTTACTATACCATTAGAGATAAGAGCTCTCTTCCTTCCCAGCTTGTTATTTCTGCAAGGGTTGTAGCTGCTGAAAGTCTCAAATCTGCACTCCCTGCTATTCGCTATGACAAACGCTCCTATACAGTCTGGCTTGATAGAAAAGAAGTCTCTCTTGCTACTGTTAGAGGAAGACAGAAATTTAAAATTCAAGTTCCTAAATATTTCAAGCAATATCTTGATTGGAAGATAACTTCTGCAAATCTCAAATATGACAAAAGATGCAAGAAGTTCTTTCTTAACATCACGGTTGAAAAAGAAACTGAAGAGACAAAACAGGCAGATTTTTGTGTAGG
>JAMOPX010000065.1 GCA_027064285.1 Desulfobacterales bacterium
TTCTTGAATCTGTATAATACTCACCATTTTTATCAGCAAACCTGATAAGGTTTCCACAGGCAAGGCATGTAAGCTGGCTTTTTCTTGATGCTATGTTTGCTTCAGGAACTTTATATGTTTTTCCATCAATAAGAATTTCTCCGCTTTTTGTATTAACTTTTGCTTCAGAAATATCCTTATGTATTTTGTTTAAATCCACAACATCAATTGCAACCTCATCTCCTTTTAGCTTTGGCTCCATAAATGCAAGGCGTGTGTATCCTTTACGGGAATCCTTTACCCTTGCAAGCCAGAAATTTCCTATAGCAGGCGTCCATCTCTTACACCATGGACACTTTATCTCCCATGTTCCTATGTAAACCGCAACATCATCGTCATAAATCTCTTTTAGGTCTTTATCTTCCTTGAGTTTTTCTGTAATCCAATTTCCCCATGTTTCAACATCTTCAACAAGCTCTTTACCAAACCTTTTTGGATATTCAAGAACAGCTTTAAGAAATATGCAGGCTGTAGGAATAAGCTCAACAGCAGTTGCTGAAAGTCCAAGCCTTAAAGCCTCAAGCGGAATGTTTCCAAAACCAGCAAATGGATCAAGAAGCTTTTTTCCTGAGAAAAACTCCTTCCACTCAGATGGTATCTCAGGGTTGTGCCTGTGAGATGATCTTTTATCAAGGCAGATCATTTTTTTAAACTTTTCAGCATCAACATCTTCAGGAAGGAGAGAAGCTGCAATAACTGCCCTTGCACCAATAAGAGGCTTTCTTGTCCAGTAAAAAACCATCTCCCAAAAAGGCGGTCTCCCTGGTCCTTTTTCAGAAGAAGACCTACGATTCACCTCACTAATAGGAAATTTAAGTGATTCCACAAATCTTTTTTGCATTACCAAGACTCCTATGATTTTGTCCTTCTGTACTCATTTTTTAAGCTTTTAAGATTACCATCTTGATTAGACTTTTTCTTTTATATAAGCAAAACGCACTCTTTTCTCTGTAGCTACTACAAAACTTCCAGTTAGTTTATCCTTATATTCTTTTATCAACTTTTCAAGCACTATGATTTTCTGATTTGAACGTTCATCTGTTAATCTTAAAAGGATAATTCCTTTATGCAGCTTTTTTTCTCTGTAAACCTTTGTTCCAAAATCTTTATCAGCAGTAATTAAAATCCAACCCTCAGTATTAGCTTTTTCAATAAGCTGGTCATCAGAAGCTCCTCCTGCTTCTTCATATACAGAAAAAACTTGAAAGCCTTGTTCCCTGAGCCATTTTGCTACTTTAGGACCAACACACTCATCTACCATAAATTTCATTAAACCACCTCTTTTTCTAACGGCATAAACTCGGTTTCAGAAAGAGTGCGGCTTGCAAAAAGAAGACAGGCAAAAATATCTTCTTTTGTAAGACCCTTATATTCATCCAGAATTTCTTTCACACTCACCCCATTAGCAAGGAGATTAAGTATGAACTCAACAGTCAAACGAGTCCCCTTAATAACAGGCTTTCCAACCATAACTTTAGGATTTATTTCTATTCTCTCAAGTAATTTGTTTTTTTTCATATTTTCCTCCAGCAAAATATTTATTGTATTCCTTGCCAATTTAAGACATGTTTCTAATTCTATGAGATGTTCCCTAATATTTGGACAATAAATTGCCCATTTTTTGTTCATATTGCAATTTTATTGTATTTTTTGCCCAAAACTCCCTAAATTCTTCTTTTTTCTAAATCTATTCTAACAATATCCTTATTCACATTTTAATACCTTCTTTTAAAACATAATATGTTAAATAACCAATATCATTCTTTCTTTCTTCAACAACACAAGAAGACTGTATTATTTATTTCAAGCATCTTTTCTACCTCATTTTTTTACCTGCTTCATTAAATCACTTCTAAAATTTAGGTGTCCATTTCAGACTAAATTAACATCCCTTTTTTTAATGTAAAATTTTGGATATTAATTAATAATTGTGTGCCTGGTATAAAGCAAAAGTCTTTTTTCTCTACACTAAGTTCTGCTCCTTCCCAAGAATTTGTAATTTCAACAAGGAGTTCTATTTTGCCTTTAACTGTTTTGTTGTTTCCCTGCTCTATAGCAAGATAATTTCTTAAAACTCCATCTTTTTCTTTCCAATCGCTTGGCAATTCTTGGAAAAAATCTTCACTTTTTACTAAAATCATCTTACCCAAGCCATACCGAGCCTCTCCTCCTATATAAATCTCCTTAGCTAAATTGTTTTTTATTTCTTCTGTGATAGCAATAATTCCAACCCAATAAAGTTGTCTTTCATAATCTTTTTCAAGGTACTCGGATTTTACACCAGGCAAAATAACATTTATTTCATGTAAAGACTCTTCAAGTGCTGTATTTGTTGCTGGATTTATAGCAGTGGAAATAACATTATCAACAAACTTTGCTCTGAATTCGTCTTCTGAATAATTATCAAGATAAAACCTGCCACCTTTAAACTCAGGAAATAAAATATTTTCTCCATTTTTATCAAAACAGGGATAAAAACAGGATATGTTTTCAAATAATTTCTGATTTTGAGACAACTCATTAGCCTTTTTCAAGTTATACGCCTTTGTCAGAGCGCCCCACATGGTCCATCCTGGGATAAAAATTCGGGTTTCATTTACAACACCGTAGCTTCCAAATCCTATGTGAATGGGCTGAATTTGTTTAAAGATAAGTTTATACCATTTTTTATTGTCACTCATCAGTTACAACCCCTTTACTGCTTATCATCTGTGTAATGAGATTAATTAAAATTTTCTTTTGCTCAGGTTTGCTTCCTGCAATAAGATAGCAAAGTGCTGTTAGACCATTGTTATTAAATCGTTTTAAAAGTTCGTCAAAACCGATGTTTTCATATAAAAACATTAAAAAAAGCAGTGCTCCAATTCTCTTATTCCCGTCAACAAAAGAATGATTTTTTATTATCAAGTACAAAAGATTTGCTGCTTTTTCTTCAAAGGAAGGATAAAGTTCCGTTCCATCAAATGTTTGATATATTGTATTCAAAGCACTTAAAAAAAGACCTTTTTCCCTTTCAACACCAAAAATGTCAGATGCTTCGTTTTTGCTTATTAAATATTCTTTAAGTTTTATTATCGCTTTTTTTGCTCTTTCATAGGTAATTTTTTCTTTTTCTTTTGCTGTTGTAATCTGCTTAATCGTGCCAGTATCACACTCCTCGAGCCATTTCCATGTGTTGGTATATTGTTCAATAAGCTCTAAAATCCCTTTTACTTCAGATGCGGATAGGGTAGGTGTGTGAATTGTTTCTTTAATAAACCTTATTGTTTTTTCAAGCTCTTTTAGTTTATCCTTTGTAATCTTATTTTCATTAACCGCATATCCTTTTATAAGGTAATTTTTTAAAACATTTGTTGCCCATATTCTAAACATGGTGGCTTTTTTGGAATTAACCCTGTATCCTACGGAGATTATGACATCCAGGTTGTAATAGGTTATTTTTCTTTTAACTTTTCTCTTACCTTCAATTTGAACTGTTTCCAAAATGGAAACAGTTGACTCCCTTTGAAGCTCTCCAGAATCATATATGTTTTTAATGTGTTTTGAAATCGCAGCCTTTTGAACATCAAAAAGTTCCGCAATTTGATTAAGAGAAAGCCA
>JAMOPX010000066.1 GCA_027064285.1 Desulfobacterales bacterium
CTTCTTTCTTCCTCTAAAAGTGTATCCCTGTAAATATCATAAAAGCTTTTATGCACTTAAAAGCACCTGTTTCTATACAAATCTGTTGTATGCTAATATATACTTTCTGTTAACTGTTTTTACCTCCTGTTAAAGACTGCTTTAAACTATAGCATTTTAGTTATACAGGATCAAATTATTCTGAGGCTGTTCAAAACAATTTTCGAACAGTCTCATTTTTGCTTGAAACTAAAAGCTATTTAAATTAGAAAAGAGAAAAACTATGAGGAGAAAGCAATATGTCAGTTTATTTAATTACAGGAGCAGCGGGTTTTATTGGTTCAAAAGTAGCAGAACTTTTATTATCTGATGAACATGAAGTTCTTGGCATAGATAACATGAATCATGCCTATGATGTAAGGCTAAAAAAATGGCGGCTTGAACGCCTACTGCAAAATAAGTCTTTTAGATTTTATGAAATGGACATAGCTGATAAGAAAAAAATAGAAGATTTTTTTAAAGAAAATGACAAAATTGATGCAATAATAAATTTGGCTGCAAGGGCAGGGGTAAGGCAATCTGTTGAGAATCCTTGGGTATATTTTGACACTAATGTAACAGGCACCTTAAATCTATTAGAGATGTGCAGAAATTATGGAATCAAAAAATTTGTATTAGCATCAAGTTCTTCTGTATATGGCAAAAGCAGTAGCATGCCATATAAAGAAGATACTCCTACAGACGAACCTCTTTCTCCATATGCCTCCTCTAAGAAGTCTGCTGAAACTCTATGTTATACTTACCATTATCTCTATAATATAGATATAACAGTATTTCGTTATTTTACCGTGTATGGACCAGCAGGAAGACCTGATATGAGCCTTTTTAGATTCGTTCAGTGGATAATGGAAGAAAGACCTATTGTTGTATTTGGTGATGGAAAACAATCCAGAGATTTTACTTACATAGATGACATAGCAAGAGGAACTGTGCTTGGATTAAAATCCTTAGGCTATAAAATTATAAACCTGGGTTCTGATAAGCCTGTTGTTCTTATGGATGCTATTAAGCTTATAGAAAAATTTACTGGCAAAAAAGCAGAGATAAAATATCTACCAAGACACCCTGCAGATGTTCCCGCTACTTGGGCAGATATAAGTAGGGCATCTGAGCTATTGGCTTGGAGACCTGAAACCCGTTTTGAAGACGGAGTAAGAAAATTGGTGGACTGGTATAAAGAGAACAGAAGATGGGCTAAGGATATTGAGACTAATGTATAGTCAGGTTAAATTTTTTCTTGACACATAGTTTTTCTTTTTTTATAGAGCATTCTCAAATTGGGCATTAAGTTATGGTGACTTTAAACAAGGCGCTAAGGGAAAAAAGAGAAAAGATAATTAAAAGATGGGAAGATAAGGTGATAGCAGTTTATCCAGAAGATACCCAGCGTTTTCTTAAAAAAGAAAGCGACCAATTTGCTAATCCGGTTGGATACACAATAAAAACTGAAATAAGAAATTTATACGATGGTTTTATAAGTCAAGATAAGGACAAAATAGATTCTTCTTTGACTCAGATTGTAAAAATAAGAGCAATTCAGGACTTTTCTCCCTCAGCTGCACTCTATTTTATTTGGGAATTAAAGAATATTATCAAAGAAGAGACAGAGTGGGATTCCTATAATAATGAGGAAAAAGAGGAGCTGGATAAAAGAATAAGCTCTTTACTTTTGGAAGCATTTGATATATACGAGCAATGTCGTTATAAGCTTTATGAATTAAGGGTGAATGAGGTGAGAAATCAAGTAAGTGGACTTTTGAAAATGGCAAATTTGGTTTATGAAATCCCTGAAATAACATCAAAATAAAAAAAGGGGTGTTATTCTGATGAACTTCCTTATAGGAATACTAAGCTCAGCAATAGCAGCGGCAATAGTATTATTTATTCCATGGATTGGGGTAGGTGTATTACATCTTCATACTCTATTTGGAGTTGTGGTCCCCTATCTGGCTATCCTTATATTTCTGGTAGGTATGATAATAAGGGTGCTGGATTGGGGAAAATCTCCTGTTCCATTTCGGATTCCTACTACTGCAGGACAGCAGTGGTCTTCGCTGCCAATAGTAAAGCATAGCTGGATAGAAAATCCTAAGGACACGAAAGGTGTGATTGTAAGAATGGCTTTAGAGGTCCTCTGTTTCAGATCTCTTTTTAGGAATATTAAGTTAGAGTATAGAAGAATAGAAAATCTTCCCAAGATTGCCTTTGAGTGGGAAAAGTGGCTCTGGATGGCAGCTATTGCATTTCACTATTCATTTTTGATTATATTTTTGCGTCATTTTAGATTTTTTACTAATCCGATTCCAGGTTTTGTTAAGGTTCTTGAAAAATTAGATGGATTCTTTCAGGCGGGAGTACTTCCGATTCCAGGTCTTACAATTCCTGAGGTCTATGTAACAGATTTGTTGCTTTTATTAGCTGTCACTTATTTGCTTGTGAGACGCTTGTATATTCCTCAGGTAAGATATGTATCTCTTCCATCTGATTATTTTCCGTTATTTCTTATATTGGGGATTGGAACAAGTGGTGTGCTTATGAGATACTTTGTTAGGGTAGATATAACTAAGGTAAAAGAGTTGGCATTTGGTCTTTTTAAGTTTCATCCTCATGTGCCAGATGGAATAGGAACTATATTCTTTATACATCTTTTCTTTGTTTGTACATTAATTGCCTATATTCCTTTTAGTAAAATATGTCATATGGCAGGAATATTTTTAAGTCCTACCAGGAATCTCTCTAATAATACAAGATTTAAAAGACATATCAATCCGTGGGATAATAAGCCTGCTTGGGAATATCCGGGTATGGTTCATACTTATGAAGAATATGAGGAACACTTTAGAGATCTTATGATAGAAGCAGGAATACCGGTAGAAAAGATGCCTGAAAAGAAAGAGGAAGAAACAGAACAAAGTGAAGAGTAAGGAGAGGTAAAATGGCTCGACCCAAAGATTTACCCAAACCAGAAGAATTATCAAAGATTGAGCATAAACCTCCACTTTTTGAAAGCTGGATGGATAAGAAGCCAGAGTTTAAGCCAGGTTTTTATTGTTATGGAGCAAAGGGAAAAAACTTGGCTGTGGTTGGAATGCCTAATGCAAGGGACTGGAATCCAACGGATGAAGACTGGAAGCTGCCAGATAACTGGAAAGAGATAGTTATAGAGGGTATGAAGGAAAGGCTTGAAAAATATCGTGCTTTTAAACTTTTCATGGATATCTGTGTAAGATGTGGTGCATGTGCTGATAAGTGCCATTATTTTATAGGCTCTGGTGATCCAAAAAATATGCCTGTTTTAAGGGCAGAGCTTATTCGTTCTGTTTACAGAAGATATTTTACTACAGGTGGTAAGCTATTTGGTAAGCTGGCAGGTGCCAGAGATCTTACCTATGATGTTTTGAAGGAGATCTGGTATTATCTCTATCAGTGTTCTGAATGTAGGAGGTGTTCTGTTTTCTGTCCTTATGGTATAGATACCGCAGAAATTACTATTATGGGAAGGGAACTTACAAATCTGCTCGGTTTGAATACAGACTGGATCTCAGCACCTGTGGCAAACTGCTATATCACAGGAAATCATTT
>JAMOPX010000067.1 GCA_027064285.1 Desulfobacterales bacterium
AACTTTTTTATTATTCATACAAAAAGATTTACAGAAATCCACGCCAGAAAGCCCATAAGCTTCAACTATGGGATGAATGGCGTATCATTCATTTTATTATAAGCCGCATGTTCGAAAAATCCTTTTAAACAGGCTTATATATTCTTGATTAATATATAGAATAATAATATAATCAATATCAAAATGCAATTAAGAAGATATAGATACAGCAATTCTCGGTGAGAAACAAATCACTTTTATTGCTTTTATTCTTTTATAATAATCACTTAGATGACTTTTCCATATCTCTTTTTTTAACAAATTTTACGAAAAAAATTGGCATTTTTGGGTGTTGCCTTATAAATACTATCCTTCCAAACTCACCGACGACTTTATAGAAAAATGCCTGTCTGATCTCTGCTTTGAAAAGTAAGGATCAGCCCGACACTCCAAAGAGATGTTGACTTTGAATCAGTAATAGTATACCAAATTATATCTGCTAACATGATCATGATTAGGAGATATATAGAAGAATGGCAAGAAAAGTAAAGAGAGCAATAGTCTTTGAACTAAGCCACATAACGGAAGAACAAGAGATAATACTTGGACACCTCACTTATCATGCTGGAAGACTCTGGAATCAAGCAAACTATCTTGTAAAGAAGAGATTAGCAAAACCTGACTACAGAGATCTATACAACAAACTCAAAGAGACATCTGTACACTTGCGTTCCTTGCAATCACGCTCAGCTCAAATAGTCCTTGACGAACTAACAAGAGGTTGGAGTAACTTTTTCAAATTTTTGAAAAATCCTGAAAAGTTCAAGGACAAAGGGATAGAAGTAGTTAGACCACCAAAATATGCAAATCCCAAAATACCTCACAGAGTAGTAACCTGGGATAAAACAGGATTCAGGATAGAAGGAAGTAGGTTAAGACTATCCATTTCAAAAGGCTTAAAAGAGCACTTATTTGAAAAGTTTGGATTCTCTTCTGATTACCTGTGGATAGAAACAGGATACAAAGACTTAGAGAGACTCAAAGTTCTTAATATCCAGATAGTTCCATATAAGTCCTACGGACAGACAAGTTTCAAGTTAATAGTGGTGTATGAAAGAGAGACTTGTGAGATTAAACAGCAAGAGAATAAAGTGAATAAAGTATTAGCAATAGACTATGGAGTTTCAAACTTTGCGACCTGTGTGATAGAAGGAAATCCAGTTTCTTACCTCATAGACGGTAGAGGATTAAAGACCATACTGAGGAAGAAACTTAAAAAGATAGTTAACCTGCAAAAAAGGCTTGATAACCTCAAAAACAAAGGATTGCTGGCTATTCAAGTAGAAAAGAGACTCCACAGACTTTGGAAGAGCATCAAAAACCTATTGAGAGACTATGCTCACAAAGTTAGCAACCTAATAGGAGAGCTTGCTCTTAGGAATGGAGTAAGCACAGTAGTAATAGGAAAGGTTCAAAAGATAAAAAACAAAGAGAACAACTTACCAGACCTTGTAAATCAGATGTTCAAACTGCTGCCACACGGAAAAGTGACAGAATACCTGAGCTACAAGCTAAAAGAATTTGGGATAGAAGTTAAGTTAATAAATGAAAGTTATACTTCTGTTACCGACTCCTGTGATAAGAGAATAGGAGTAATAAAGACAAGCAAGGGTAATGGAAGGAGAATAAAGAGAGGATTGTTCTACTCACTAATCAAAGGATATATTAATGCAGATGTTAATGGAGCAAGGAACATCTTAAGGAAATTCAAAAGGAAGTGGTTTGACCTTGTAACGGGACTCAAAAAAGCAGTCAAGGTTAGAATCTACAAGTTAAGTGAAGGTATCTCCGAATCTCTGCAGTATGCAGGGATAGGAGTAGTGGGTGGTGTGAACCCGCCCAGAGGGATAAGGATAGGAGAGAGACCTGTCAAACTCCCTCAGAAGCTCTGTCTGTAAGCGCAGAGTAGTTCACAGAAATGAAATGATAATTTTAAAGAAAATATAGTATGCCGCAAAATTTTATATTTTGCGGCATACTATATTATTAAGTTATCAAGTTATCCGCAATTATGCGGATAACTATAAAAGTATAAAGGGGGTAAAGGTGAAGATATTAGTCACAGGAGGCGCTGGTTTCATTGGTTCAAATGTGGTGGATGGTTATATAAAAGAAGGTCATGAGGTCATAGTAGTGGACAATTTAGTAAGTGGCAGAAAGGAAAATGTAAATCCTAAGGCAAAATTTTATCAATTGGATATAAGATCTGCTGAAGTAAAAGATGTAATAGAAAGAGAAAAGCCTGAAATAATTAATCATCATGCAGCTCAGATAAGTGTTCCAGATTCTGTGAAAGATCCTATTTATGATGCAGAGGTCAACATAAAAGGATTTTTAAATATATTGGAGGCTGCTGTTAAGCATGGGGTGAGAAAGATAATTTTTATATCTTCTGGAGGGGCAATCTATGGAGATGCAGAGGAATATCCCACGAGTGAAGAATATCAGCCAAAACCCCTTTCTCCTTATGCTATAACTAAATATACTTCAGAACACTATTTAGTATATTACAAGCATCAATATGGATTGGAATATACTACCTTGAGATATGCAAACATATATGGGCCAAGACAGATCCCACATGGAGAAGCAGGAGTAGTAGCAATATTTATGGATAATATATTAAAAGGGAAAAAATCTGTTCTATATCATTATCCTGAAGATGAAAAAGGAATGATAAGAGATTACTGCTTTGTAGGAGATGTGGTCGAGGCAAATATAAAGGCATTAAATCAGGGAAATAGTGATTTTTTTAACATAGGGACAGGAGTTGAAACAAAAACTCTTGAGTTATACAAACTTATACTGAATACATATCAAGAGATGGGCTACAATACATCAGATGAACTAAAGGAACCCATAAGACAGCATGCAAGAGCAGGTGACCTGAAAAGAAGCTGTCTTGTTGTAAAAAAGGCATCAAAAGGTCTTGGATGGTCCCCAAAAACAGATCTTAAGACCGGCATATTAAAGACCTGGCAATGGAGACTTTCACACGAAGGCTTGTAACTTTTTGAATATCTTTACATATTGCTTTGCACATGAGCTCCAGAGAAATCTTTGTTTCATAGCGTTTCTTACCATTTTATACCATATCTCTTTGTTCCCGTAGACAGAAAGCGCTCTTTCTATTGCTTTAACCATATCATAAGGATCAGCTTTGTAAAATTTAAATCCAGTGCCCGGGAATGACTCTTCTGGGTCTATTACAGTATCATTCAGTCCTCCGGTTGCTCTTACTACAGGTATTGTGCCGTACCTCATGGCATACATCTGTATAACACCACATGGTTCAAACAATGATGGCATAAGCACCATGTCTGCGCCTGCAATCAATTTATGAAAAGTCACCTGATCATCCTTCTTGAGCAAATAAAAAGTATTAGGATAAATGATACTTAACTCCCAAAAGAGGTTTTCTAAAATAGGATCGCCTTTTCCCAAAGCAACT
>JAMOPX010000068.1 GCA_027064285.1 Desulfobacterales bacterium
CTATTTTGCTCTTATGTTCTTGAAAAGAGTAGATTTTTAAGGAGATTAAACAAATTAAAAAAAAGAAATGGATGTGATATTTTGGCAAATTACACAAATATTTAAAGCTATACCTGTTGGATTTGTAGAAGAATACGCTATAGATACTTTTGCAGTGAAAGTGTGTGAAAACATAAGAGCTAATAGATGTAAGATAGCCCCTTCAAAAGAATTCAGAGGTTATATAGCATCGAAGGAGATGTATTTTCATGGGCTAAAACTTCATATTATTGCCTCTAACAAAGGCTATATTAAAGAATTTTTAATCACTCCTGGAAGAGTTCATGATATTAACGGTTTTTATGGACTTCCTTTAAACTTAGAAGAGGGTGCAATTCTTTATGCTGACAGAGGATATGCAGATTATGAAATTGAAGACTTGCTTAAAGAAGTAGAAAAAATAAACTTAATGCCAATAAGAAAAAATAATTCAAAAAGATTTGATCCATTTAAACAATTTATTGCAAAAGCGAGTAGAAAATTTATAGAAACAATAGGTTCATGTCTTAATGGATTATTTACAAAAAAGATTCATGCTGTAACTCTACATGGTTTTCTACTGAAACTTACTTTATTTGTTCTGAGCTTTAACATTCAACAACTTGTAAAAAAGGTGGCAACTTGAGTTAGACATAATTTTCTTGACAAACATCCTTTCCTGAAGTGCTCTTTTTTTTTGCATTATGTAATAAGCATCCATACACCTATTCCTATGAAGAGAAATGCACAGCCTGTGCGGAGATATTCAAGAGGGATAAATTTTGCTACTATTTCGCCCAATACAACAGCAATAAGAGATGAAAGCACAAGTGCACAGCATGCTCCTAAGAATACTGATAAACGGTAAGAAGGATTTTTTATAGAAAATGCAAAAACCATAAACTGGGTTTTATCACCTATCTCTGCCAAGAATATAGTTATAAATGTTAAAAGAAATGTTTTTATATCCATCAGTTTTCCCCTTGAGTTATCTTTTTTATTGAAAAATAGGTTACTTCACAAAGCCTTGTAAGCTGGTCAAGGGTGATAGAAAGTGGTGGCATAAGTACAATCACATCTCCAAGAGGCCGTATTATCAGCCCATGTTTCCTTGCCTCAAGTATTACTTTATATCCAATCCTTTTCTCAAGAGGATAAGGTTCTTTTGTCTCTCTATCTTTTACAAGCTCAATTCCTACCATAAATCCACACTGCCTTATATCTCCAACATGCTTAAGTTCCCAGAACTCTTTAAGAAGTCCCTCTAAATGTTTGATCTTTGGCTTGAGTGTATCTATTACTTTCTCTTTTTCAAAGAGTTCAAGATTTGCAATAGCTACTGAACATGCAAGCGGATTTCCAGTGTAAGTATGACCATGATAGAAGGTCCGTAGCTCATGATATTCTCCTAAGAATGCCTCATATATCTTTTCAGTAGTAAGGGTTGCTGCAAGTGGCATATAACCACCTGTAATTCCTTTTCCAAGTGCCATAATATCCGGGCTTATATCTTCATGTTCACACGCAAACATCTTTCCTGTTTTTCCAAAACCAACTGCCACTTCATCAGCAATCATGAGTATATTGTATTTTGTGCAAAGCTCTCTCACCCTTTTAAGATAACCAGGAGGTTGAACTATAATTCCTGCTGCTCCCTGAACAAGAGGCTCTATTATAAAAGCTGTTACCTGTTGATGATACTTATGCATAACTTCCTCTAAGGAAGCTACACATTCCATATTGCAGGAAGGGTATTCCTTTTTAAATGCGCATCTATAACAGTATGGTGCTTCTGCTTGGTATGTCTTAAAAAGAAGAGGTTTATATATAGAATGAAAAAGATCTATTCCTCCAACACTTACAGCACCTATGGTATCACCGTGATAAGCGTTTTTAAGAGAGATAAATTTTTCCTTTTTTGGATCTCCATCTTTTGCCTGCTTCTGATACTGAAATGCCATCTTTATTGCTATTTCAACCGCTGTTGCTCCGCTGTCTGAATAAAACACCTTTTCAAGCCCATAAGGAGTGATCTCAACGAGCCTTTTTGCAAGACTTACCGCAGGTACATTTGATATGCCAAGCAGTGTTGAATGAGCAATTTTATCTATTTGATTTTTCAATGCCTCATCCAGTTCCTTTTTTCTGTGTCCGTGTACATTTGTCCATAGTGATGAAACACCATCAATGTATTCATTTCCGTCTATATCTTTGAGGATAACGCCTTTGCCTTCTTCTATAATCACAACATCTTCCTTCGAATATTCCTTCATCTGGGTAAAAGGATGCCATATGTACTCTTTATCCCATTCTTTAAGCATCTCTTTCATTTCCGTCCTCCAGCCTAAGACCATATCTTCTTATCATTTCCATATCTTCTTTTATACTTCTTCCCTTTGTAGTCAAGTAATTGCCTATCATTATTCCATTAGCTCCTACATTGAATACCTTATCTTGAAGTTCTTCCAGCACCCTTTCTCTTCCTCCACATATGGTTATGTCTTTTTCTGGATTTATTATTCTAAATATTGCTATAGCCTTAAGCGCTTCATATGGAGAAAGAAGAGGCATGTTCTGAAGTCTTGTTCCGAGGATAGGATTGAGAAAATTTATGGGAATAGAATCTACGTTTAGCTCTTTTAGAGTGAATGCAAGCTCAATCCTGTGCTTCCATTTTTCTCCAAGACCTATGATTCCACCGCTACATACTTTAAGTCCTACCTGTTTTGCTATCTTAAGTGTATTTATATCCTCTTCATAGCTGTGAGTTGTACAAATGTTTGGAAAGAAGCTTCTGGAAGTCTCAAGATTGTGATGGTATCTTTCAAGACCCCCTTCTTTTAGTATTCTGGCTGACTCTTCATTTAGTATTCCCAATGAAGCACATGTACTTATCCCTACCTTCTCTTTTATCTGATATATTGTCTCTGAAATACGCTCCAATTCTCTTTTATTTGTTTTTTTTCCACTTGTTACAATAGAAAATCTTGTAGCTCCGCTTTTTTTCATTTGCTCTGCCTTTTTTAGAATCTCCTCTGTGCTTATAAGAGGATATATCTTTATATTTGTTTTATGATGGATAGACTGGGCACAAAAAGCACAGTCTTCAGAACATGCACCTGACTTCGCATTTATTATTGCACAAGTAAAGACAAGGCTGTCTTTGTATTTTTCCCTCAGACTATTAGATATACTTGAAAGCTCTTCCCAGCTTTTGTCTGTAAGATTCAGTGCTTCTTCAAATAATATATTTTCTGCTTTCATTCCCAGGTAGATGTGCATTTTTGAGACAATATAGCACACCCACTCTGATAAACCAAGTTTTCCAAAATTCTTTAAGTCAATTCATCTTAAAAACTAAACTCATCTCACTTCATCTGGATTAGAGAAGTGCCCCTTAAAAATCACACATAACACACTGCTTCATCATTCATCTGTAT
>JAMOPX010000069.1 GCA_027064285.1 Desulfobacterales bacterium
TTATTTCATAGGATTTTTTGATTACAGATGAGGCCTATATGTTCTTGATTAGTAAACAAAATAATAATATAGTTATTAATTTTTAGCTATACTTGACAATATATTTCAAAAATATTACATTTCAAAACATAAAAGTAGGAGAGTTAATGGAAATTAAGATTTTAAATAAGCTTTTTAATGCAGATCTTGTAGGCTTATACAACATAGCAAGAGTGGGAGAGAACTCCCCAGGACTGATTGAGAATTTAAAACTTATAGATTTTCTTTACAAAGTATCTCCTGAGTTCCTCATAGGGAGAGGGAGTAGTAGTTCGCTTTTAAGCAGGGTTGATTCTTCTGATTACCAGATATGTAATAATTTAGCTACATTTTAATACATCTGGTAATCAGAATGAATACCTAACATAATATAACCAATATCAAAATGCAGTTGAGAAGATACAGATACAAGCTTAAGGTCAAAGGTAAGGGAAAAGAGCAGAAGCTATGGAAATTTGCTGGAGCATACAGGCTTATTTATAATCTTGGGCTACTTCAAAGAGAGTTTCTCTGGTGGCAGAGAAGGGAAAGGAGCACCTATGCAAAGCAGTGTGCTGAGCTTGTAGAACTTAAAAAAGAATTTTTATGGCTTTGTGAAGTTCATTCTCAGGTGCTTCAACAGGCTCTAAGAGATCTGGATAGGGCATACAGAAACTACTTTGCAGGAAGGGCTAATTATCCAAATCTATCAAATCTATCTTCCCAAGATAGGCTGGTTCAGAATATTTCTTTCAAGGGAAATTTCTAAGGATGCTGAGATAGGAGAGGTAACAGTTCTTAAAGAAGCAGATGGAAGGAAAAGAAGTTTTCCAAAAGATGGAAGAAGCAGGCTAAAAGAGTTTCAAATTTCCACCATCATAGCCAAAAGCCACGGTGTGGTGGTGGAAGAGCTGAAAGATAATAGATTCAGGATGGAGCACCTTTATCAGAATGCTTGAATACAAGTGCAGGCAGTATGGACAGATATTTCTAAAAATAGATCCCACAAGGAGCAGTCAGACCTGTTCAGCTTGTGGTTTTGTTCATCCTAAAAACAGGAAAGGGAAAATCTTCTGCTGTCTGCACTGTGGCTACACTGATGATGCAGACATTAATGTTGCAAAAGTGATATTGCAAAGAGGGCTGGCTATCCTTAAAAGCTCTACCGCTAGGCTGGCGGGAAGTGACGTCTGTGGAGAGGGCACTGACGGCGGAACTGCCTTTGGGCAGGTCTACGAGTCATTCCTTCTTGAAACAGGAATCCCTCGATTTTAGTCGAGGGAGGGTCAAAGATGAGTTCTATTTCTGAAAATAAATTTTAATTTTTGATTAAGGAGGATAACTCATGGGTTATTGCATTGGATTTGCTGGTAAAGGAGGGACAGGTAAGACCACAATAGCAGGTTTTCTTGTAAGGTATTTGGTAGAAAAAGGAAAAACCCCCGTGCTTGCTGTGGATGCAGATGCAAATACCAACCTTAATGAGGTATTAGGTTTAGAGCTGGAAACTACTCTGAGTGATGCAAGAGAGGAAATGAAAGAAAAGGCCCCATCTTTAGGTATGACAAAAGATATTTTTATAGAGATGAAAATAAATGAGGCATTAGCAGAAAGTAAAGGATTTGATCTGATCGCGATGGGGAAACCAGAAGGGCCGGGCTGTTATTGTGCTGCAAATGCTCTTCTTACAGAGTTTCTTCAGAAATTAGTACGAAATTACCCTTATGTAGTCATAGACAATGAAGCGGGAATGGAACATATAAGCAGGCTAAGGGCCAGGGACATGGATATGCTTATTCTGGTCTCAGACCCTACTATAAGAGGGGTACAAGCAGCATCCAGAATATCAGAGCTGGCAAAAAAATTGAATTTTGGAATAAAAGATTATTATTTAATCCTAAATAGGGTCAAAAAAAAGGAAAACCAAGATACTTTGCTGGAAGAAATAAAAAAGGCCAAACTAAACTTAGTAGGAATGATAACAGAGGATCCCTTGATTCAGGAATTTGATATCCAGGGCAAACCTTTGATTCAGTTACCAGAAGATTCTTCTGCCCTAAGGGAAGCTTATGCGATATTTGATGAAGTTATAAAATGACCACATATAATGTATATATTTAGAAAACAAAACACAATATATAGTATATATTTTTTACATAACTATTTTAAATTAGTAAAAAAATTTCTTGACAACTATATTGTGTTATTTATATGTTAACGCCCGGAATCTCGTGGAGAAGAAGTATAAAAACAAAAGGAGGGAGAAAAATTGGCTTTTGAAATCCCAAAACAGACTTATTCGGGTAAAATTAGAGAGGTAACCATTGGTACAGGTCCCAAGGCTGTTACTGTGGGAGGAGAGGAGGTATTTCCTTTTCATGTATTTGAAGGTAATATATCTAATCCTCCCAGGATAGCCATGGAGATCTGGGATTATGATCCTTCTGAGGAATGGCCGAAGGCAGCTTTAGAACCATTTAAGGATGTGGTCTCATCTCCAGAGGCATGGGCGAAAAAGTGTGTAGAAGAATATGGAGCTGATATTTTGGTAATTCAGTTAAAAAGCACTGATCCTAATGGAATGGATAGACCAGCAAAGGAAGCAGCAGAGCTTGTAAAAAAGATAGTAGATGCAGTAGATGTTCCGGTAGTAGTTTGGGGAACCGCAAATAATCAAAAAGATGAAGAGGTTCTTAGAGCAATAGCGGAAATATGCGAAGGGAAAAATATCGCATTAGCTCCTGTAGAAGAAGGAAACCATAAAGGTGTTGGTGCCAGTGCTTTGGCTTTTAGTCATATTGTAGTTGCTTCTACCCCTATTGATGTAAACCTTGCTAAGCAGCTAAATATTCTATTAGAGAATCTCGGAGTGAGCTTAGATAAAATTATTATTGATCCAACTACAGGTGGTTTAGGTTATGGTTTAGAATACTCCTACTCCGTTATGGAAAGGATAAAACTTGCTGCCCTTACCCAGCAGGATGACAAACTTCAATCTCCTCTTATAAACAATCTCGGAAATGAGGTATGGAAGTGTAAAGAAGCAGGACAGGATATTGATGAAGCCCCTACTCTTGGCGATCCAGAAAGAAGAGCCATCCTTATGGAGGTGACAGCAGCAGTATGCTATCTGCTTGCAGGTTCTAATGTAGTAATCCTAAGACATCCAGAAAGTGTTAGATTGATCCGTTCTTTTATAGATCTTATGATAAATGGTGGTAGTGCAAAAGAGATTCAAGGTGTAAATAAACTACTTGAAGAAAAAGAAGTAGATCTTCTATCTCTTGCTCCAGAACCAAAGTTGGAGTTTGAAGCTCCAGAAGAAGAAAAGAAGGCAGCGCCACCTAAGAAAGAAGCTCCGCCAAAGGTAGAAGAGAAGAAAGAGGAAAAAGTAGAAG
>JAMOPX010000070.1 GCA_027064285.1 Desulfobacterales bacterium
GATAAGCAAAGATTAAGAGATTAGCTGATTATCAGCTACAAATATCCAGATATAGGTTTAAAGCCCAAAATTCGTGCTGTGAAGCTGTTTTTGTTCAATAGAGGGCTTAGTTGTGATTACAGATGAGGAGATGAGGAAATTGACAATAGTAAGATAAGAATTTAGAATTTAAATTGGAAGCGGAAGGCTCCTGGTGGGGCCCCCGGACTTCAAATCCGGTGTACCGGGCTAAAACCCCGGTAGGTGGGTTCGATTCCCATGCGCTTCCGCCATTAGAATCTACTCAGAATAAAGAGTTTACTAGTGCTCCGTCAATCTTGATTTTCTTAAACAGGATACAAACGTTTAAGTTTTATCCAAGCGTTTTAGGGTATGAATCTCCAATCAACTTTTATGAGATTATTATACCAAAACTATTGTATAAATATTTTTATAGTGTATAATTAGTCACTATGAGAATGATAGACAGATCATTAATAAAAGAAAGTATAGAAGAATTGAAAGCACTTCAAAAGAAAGTTTCACACCGCCGTTTTGTTCCGCGTATACAGATGCTTATATTCCTAAAGGAATATCCCCGGAAGCCATTAAAAGAGATATCAGAATTACTTCATCTACATTATGAGACATTAAAGAAATGGTGGAAGAAATACAAAGAAGGTGGGTTAGAAGGGTTACTTGAGTGGAAAGTAAAAGGATATCCGGGGAAGATGAAGGAAGAACAACTTAAAGAATTTGAAAAAGAACTTAATGAGAAAGGATTTAGCAGTCAGAAAGAGATGATGAAGTGGATATATGAGAGATTTGGAATCGAATACTGCCAACAGGGGATATCGAATTTATTGAAGAGGATAGGAGCAAAGAAGAAAGTGGGACGGCCGATGAATGTGAAAAAGGATGAAAGGGAAGAAAGAAAATTCAAAGAAAAGAGATTTAGAGATAGCAAGAGAGAATCCAGATAAAGAAATTTTTTTGACGAATCCAGATTTGGACTGATGACTGATGTAGGTAGACAATAGAGAGGGAGAGGGATAAAACCGATAATTCCGAGGATAATGAAATTTGAATATAGATATTTATAGCAATACTGGTTTAAAATATCTCTTTAAGAAATTTCCATTATAATTTTATCATCAACAAACAAATGGCTGACTGATAGTTCCTTAATGAAAAATTTATAAAGTGAACGCCTAATTGGTATTATTTGAGGCTTTCGAAAATCATTTCGAACAGCCTTATAAGAGGATTAGAAAAAAAACTATTTATTTTTGTTCAATAATCTATAAAGAGTTGCTCGAGAGATTCCAAGAAGCCTTGCTGCCTTTGCTTTATTACCACCTGTGATTTTTAGGACTTCATTTATAAGCTCCATATTTATTGCTGCTCTATCCTCGGGGCTTGGTGGTTTTAGGTCTACCCTTCTATAGGAAAATATCTTTTCCGGCAGGTCAGAAAGCTCTATATAGTCTCTTCCGTCTGCCTGTGCCTGAACCATAGCATATTGGATGACATTCTGAAGTTCTCTTACATTTCCAGGCCATGGATAATTGACAAGAGCATTTAGGGCAGGATTTGATATATGTGAGATCTTTATAGAAAAGCTATTTGAGATATCTTTTAAAAATTTTTTCACAATCAAAGGGATATCTCCTTTTCTGTCTCTTAATGGAGGAAGCTTTATAGGGATAACAGAAATTCGATAAAAGAGGTCTTCCCTAAATCTACCTTCTTTCATTTCCTGTTCCAGATCTTTATTTGTAGCAGATATGATCCTCACATCTACCTTTATTGATCTTGTGGAACCAAGTCTCTCTACAACTCCGCTTTGTACCACCCTGAGCAGTTTTGCTTGCATAAGAGGACTTATGTCTCCAATTTCATCCAAAAAAATAGTTCCTCCATGTGCTAATTCAAAACGCCCTTTTTTTTCTCTTAATGCTCCTGTAAATGCTCCTTTTTCATATCCAAAAAGTTCGCTTTCTATAAGAGTGTCAGGGATGGCGCTGCAATTTACTGGAACAAAAGGGCCATTTCTACGGGAGCTGAGTTTGTGTATAGCTTCTGCAACAAGCTCTTTTCCAGTGCCAGATTCTCCATATATGAGCACAGGAAAACTCACTTTGGCTACACTTTGAATCTGTTGATATATCCTGCGCATCTTATCATCTTTTCCTACAATTCCCATAAACTCCTCTATTGCCTCTATCTCTTTTTCAAATTCTATCTGAGTCTTTACATCTTCAAAGGTAGCTACAACACCGGTGAGTTCGTTTTCACTATTCAGAATGGGCTTTACCCGTACATCCAGCATGTGTTTTTTCCCTCTTTTGTCTACAAATTCTAAGGGATAATGGATCATACTAAAGTTTGGAATGACTATTCCTTCTTTAAAAGCACACTTTTTTCCGCAAAATCCTCCAGAAAATACCTCATGGCAATCTTTGCCTATTACTTCCTCTTTCTTATATCCTGTAAGCTTCTCTGCTTCTTTATTAAACAAAAATATCTTTCTTTTCTTATCATGAGCCATGATAGCAAAAGGAAGATAATCTATTATTTCATGCATACTAATTACCCCTTTTTAGGATAAAAAGATGACCTCTGCAGTGACAATCACTTGAACCAAAGCCTTTAAAGTGTTTTCCTTTCATATTTTTATAACTTATGGTATTCCGCAAAATTTGATATTTTGTGGAATACTATAAAAGAGATAGTGCCTAAGCCTCCGATTTCGATCTTGCAATTATCCTTTAAGGTAAGAATCAGTATATATGCTCCACTTTTTGCTTGACATATTAGCCTTGACTTTATTTACCATATTAGGTTATTTTTTCAAAATATTATAAACACAAAAAAATTGTTGAGAGGAATGAGATATGGCCAGGAAGGTAGAACAAATTAGGAATGTCGCCTTAATTGCCCATGTGGGCTCTGGTAAGACCAGCTTAGGAGAAGCTATGCTTTTTAATGCAAAAGTTACAACAAGGATGGGAAGGGTGGATGATGGGAGTTCAAATTTTGACTTTGAACCAGAAGAAATAAAAAGAAAGATTACCATAAGTAGCGCCATTCATCATTGTGATTGGAAAAAACATTTTATAAACATCATAGATACCCCAGGTGATGATAATTTTCTTTCTGAGACAAAGCTTGCTCTTCAAGGAGCTGACGGAGTTGTTCTGGTAATAGATGCTACTGCTGGGGTCAAAGTGGGCACCGAAAAGGTGTGGGAATTTGCAGAAGAACTGAAGCTGCCAAAGCTTATATTTGTTAGCAAGATGGACAGGGAAAGAGCAGATTTTTATAAAGTAGTGCAAGAAGTGATAAATACTTTCCAAGCAAAGGCTACCCCTGTATTTATACCCTTAGGAGCAGAGGATAAGTTTCAAGGGCTTATAGATCTGATAAAAATGAAAGCGTATGTTTATGAAAAAGATGGAAGCGGAAGCTTTCAAGCATCTGATATACCATCAGATTTTGTAGAAACTGCTGAAGAGTGGCGAGAAAAGATGATCGAAAATATAGTGGAAGTAGATGATGAGCTTATGGAGAAGTACTTGGAAGGAGAAGAGCTAAGCCAGCAGGAGTTAGAAGAGGCTCTCTATAAGTCCATAAAGTCTCAGATCATTATACCAGTCACCTGTGGTGCTTCTGTGCTTAACATTGGTACAAGCCAGCTTATGGATCTGATTATTAATGGGATGCCATCTCCTGTAGAAAGAGGGCCTAAGGAAGGGGTTAAGCCAGGAACAAATGAGGTAGTAAAGAGATTTCCAAAAGAAGATGAGCCATTTTCTTCTCTTGTTTTTAAAACCGTGGCTGATCCATTTGCTGGAAGGCTTTCCATAATAAGGGTATTCTCTGGAAAGATAAGCTCTGATTCTACTGTTTATAATCCCAATAAAGACACAAACGAAAGAGTGGGACAGCTTCTTCTCATGGAAGGGAAAAAACAGCAGCCCATAGAAGATGCAGGTCCGGGAGAGATCGTAGCTGTTGCAAAGCTAAAAGACACGATCACTGGGGATACACTGTGTGATCCAAATGATCCAGTAGTATTTAAGCCAGTGGATGTGCTTCCTTCTGTTTTATCCTATGCAATTGGGGCAAAAGGAAAAGGAAGCGAAGATAAGCTATTTTCATCTCTTGCAAGGCTTGTAGAGGAAGATCCCTCATTAAAGTTAGACAGGGATCAGGCAAGTTCTGAGATAATCCTTTCTGGAAGAGGACAAATACACTTAGAGGTGGCCTGTGAGAAATTAAAAAGAAAATTTGGTGTAGAAGCAGAGCTTAAGCCTTTAAAGGTTCCATATAGAGAGACAATAAAGAAACCTGTAAAGGGAGTAATATATAGGCATAAAAAACAGACAGGTGGAAGAGGGCAATTTGCAGAGGTTCATTTTGATGTATTCCCATTGGAAAGAGGAGCAGGATTTGAGTTTAAAGAAGAGCTTACTGGTATGAATGTGCCCAGAAACTTTGTCCCTGCAGTAGAAAAGGGAGTTGTAGAAGCCCTGCAAAGTGGTATTCTTGCAGGATATCCAGTAGTGGATATAAAGGTGAGATTTTATGACGGAAAATCCCATGAAGTGGATTCATCTGATATGGCATTCAAGATAGCAGCAAGCATGTGTACTAAAAAAGCACTACAGGAGGCAAATCCTGTTTTACTTGAGCCTATTATGAAACTAGAAGTAACTGTACCAGAAGAGGTTATGGGAGATGTTATGGGAGATCTGACAGGAAGGAGAGGCAGAGTCTTGGGTATGGAAAGCAAAGGCAAGTATCAGGTGATAAAGGCAGAGGTTCCTATGTCAGAGATACTGAGATATGCCTTAGATCTGAATGCACTGACAGGTGGAAGAGGCACATTCAAGGTGGAATTTTCACACTATGAAGAGGTTCCTCCTCAACTTGCAGAAAAGATCATAGCTGAGGTAAAGAAGGAAAAGGAGAAAGAATAGAAAATCAGATTTAAGATATGAAAAAGGCGGCTATATTAGTAATAAGTGATAAGGCATCCTTGGGACAAAGAGAGGATAAAAGCGGAGAGGTGATTGCCGAGATTCTTGAACAAAATGGATTTGATGTGATTGAAAAGAAGATCGTGCCAGATGAAAAGGATCAAATTGTAGCTGTCCTGAAAGAGTGGTCAGAAAAAGAGGAAATCCCTTTGATTATTACCACGGGGGGCACAGGGGTCAGCCCAAGAGATGTGACCCCCCAAGCAACAAAAGAAGTGGTTGATTATGAGATTCCTGGTATTGCAGAAGCAATGAGGGCAAAGAGCTTGCAGATAACTCCACACGCTATGCTTTCAAGAGCAATAGCTGGCGTTAGAAAAAGATCTCTGATCATAAATCTTCCTGGTAGCCCATCTGGAGCAAAGGATAACCTGTTAGTAGTAATACCTGCTTTGGAACACGCCCTTTTAAAAATTTCTGGTGATACATCAGAGTGTGTGTAATCCTGCCATGTCTTATATAGAATGGAAAATAGAAGAAGATATAGGAATAGTTGTTATAAATAGGCCAGAGAAGAGAAATGCTCTAAATAAACAGGTAAGAGAAGAGCTTTTTCAAGCCTTAAAGGATATAGAAAAAAGGAGACCTCGAGCAATAATCATTACTGGTGTAAAGGATGTGTTTGTAGCAGGAGCAGATTTATATGTAATGAAAGACTATACTGAAAAAGAAGCCAAAGAAGCCTCTTTGCATGGATGCAGGATATTTTCTTTTATAGAAGAGATGGACATCCCAAGCATTGCAGCAATAAATGGCTGGGCATTAGGTGGTGGATTAGAGCTTGCGCTCTGTTGTGACATAAGGATATGCAGCGAAAATGCAAAATTAGGACAGCCTGAATTGAGGCTGGGAATAATCCCAGGTTATGGAGCAACATTCAGGCTTCCCAGAATAGTGGGTATGGGAATAGCAAAAGAGCTTATCCTTACAGGAAGGATTATAAGTGCTCAAGAAGCAAAGGAGATAGGACTTGTAAATAAGGTAGTTAAAAGAGATGAACTTATTGAAGAGGCGAAAAAAATAGCAAAGCAGATTTCTTCTGCCAAGATTGCTGTTTCTTATGCAAAAAAGGCAGTAAACAAGGCATTTGACATTTCTAAAGAAGATGCAATAGAATATATTTCTTTACTTTATGGAAGTCTTTACAATACTCACGATACAAAAGAAGGGATAAGTGCATACTTAGAAAAGAGAAGGCCCCAGTTTAAAGGTGAATAGGGAGGTAGTTTATATGAATAAGCCGGTGAAACTTACACCTCATCTCTATAAATTAGGGACAAACCAGTTTCCAGCTTATCTTTCAATTGGTGACATAGGGATGCTCATAGAAGGTGGGACAGGTCCTACTACTCAAATAATAGTTGAGCAAATAAAGAGGTTGGAATTTCCCGTAGAAAAGATCAAATATATTGCTCTTACTCATACTCATGCAGATCATATTGGCTCAATTCCCAGACTAAAAAAAACGTGGCCGTGGATAAAGGTTATCGGAAGTGTCAAGGGAGCAGAGATATTAAAAAATAATGGAATATTAAAAGAATTTCTGTGGATAGATAAAAATATTGCGGAGCTTATGAAGAAAAGAAATGAGATAAATAAAATACCAGAACCGCTTCAAGAATATGATTTTACTGTTAATGTTATCGTAAAAGAAGGGGATAAGATAGAGCTCGGTGATGGAATTGTTTGGCATGTTTATGAAGCTCCAGGTCATTCTCCATGCCATTTAGTATATTATGAAGAAAAAGAGAGTTCTTTAATCATAGGGGATGCCACAGGATTTTATGTGCCTGAAAAGGATGTATTTTGGCCCAATTATTTTGATTCTCTGAATGCTTATTTAGATTCTATCAAGAAACTATCCAAGCTTAAGGCAAAAATAGGTGCACTAAGTCATAACTGGGTTGTAACAGAAGATCTTGAAGGATACTTTAAAAAAGCAATAGAGGCTACTTTGGCATATCATGAGGAGATGATAAGCAGAATAAAAAAGGGAGAAGACAAAGAGAGTATAGCAGTAGAAAAAGCAAATTGGGTAAATAGCCTTACTGATGTTCAGCCATACAAGGTTATGCTAAATCTAAGTAGGCTTTTGATTAAGCGTTCCTTAGAAGCAGAAGAAAACAGAGGGGGAGATTAGTAATGGGTGAACAGAGAAAAACACCCCAGATAAAATCTACACAGATGCTAAAGGAAGTGATGAAGCAGCATTTTTATGAATTGGGTGAGGCTGCAAAGACAGGGAATAAAAAGATTGCTTGGTGCTCAAGTGTTGGACCAGCAGAACTAGCACTTGCCATGGGGTTTTTGGTATTCTATCCAGAGAATCACGCAGCAATCATGGGAGCAAACAGGACAGCTACTGATTATATCCCTATTGCTAATGCCTATGGATATTCCCCTGACATATGCTCTTATTTAACCAGTGATATTGGAGCATATCTTAAAGGTGAAACTCCTTTAAAAAAGGCTTATGGTATAGAGAAAGTGCCCAAGCCAGATGTGTTATTGTATAATACAAATCAGTGCAGGGATGTATATGATTGGTTTAGTTTTTATGCAAAGGAATTTAATGTCCCCATATTGGGAGTTAACACTCCCAGAAATCAAGCAGAGATAAGAGAAGATGTTGTAGAGGTTTGCGCAAGACAGATGGAAGAGATGGTCCCACATTTGGAAGAGATATCAGGCCAGAAATTCGATATAGATAGATTCAGAGAGGTATTGGCAGATTCTCTTAAGTGTTCTCTTCTGTGGGAGGATGTACTTAATACTGCAGCAAATATTCCTGCTCCTGCCACATTTTTTGATCACTGTGTCCACATGGGGCCTGCGGTAGTAATGAGAGGGAGAAAAGAGGCTATAAGATATTATGAAACTCTGCTTCAAGAACTAAAAGATAGGGTTAGGGATGGTATTGCTGCGGTTCCGGGAGAGAAACATCGTTTTTACTGGGATGGTATGCCCATATGGGGAAAATTGAGATTGTTAAGCAATACTTTTGCTGCACTTAACAGCGCAGTAGTGGTGAGCAGTTACTGTAACAGCTGGGTATTTTCTAAATTTGATCCTAAGGATCCTTTTAAGAGTATGGCCAGGGCCTATTGCTCTATTTTTATAAGTCAAGATGACAACTTTAAAGAAAGATACATTGCAGAGAAGGTAGAAAAGTTTAAGATAGATGGTATAATCTTTCACGATTCCAAGACCTGCCCAAATAATACAAACTGTAGATACGCCATGCCTCAGAGACTTCAAAAACAGTTGGGTATCCCGTTTCTTATAATAAATGGGGATCTAAATGATTTGAGATGTTTTTCAGAAGAGCAGACCATTACAAATATAGAGGCATTTGTGGAACAATTGGAGGAATAAAAGGATGAGCCGAATCTATGCAGGCATTGATGTAGGCAGTTGCACAACAAAGGCTGTCGTAATAAATGCAGAGGGCGAGATAATAGGCGCCCATGTGCAAAGGTCAGGCATAGATTACAGGCGTGCTGCACAGGAAACCTTAAAAAAGGCCTTAGGAAATATTGAGCCGAATGGAATTAAGATCGTATCCACAGGATACGGAAGACATAATGTGGATTTTGCTACAGGAAGAAAAACAGAAATCGCATGTCATGCAAAAGGAGGATTTAATTATTTGAGAAAAGGTCTTACTCTTGTAGATATAGGTGGGCAAGACAACAAGGTGATAAAGATAGATGATGAAGGAAAAAGAGTAGATTTTAGAATGAACAGAAAATGTGCTGCTGGAACTGGTGCTTTTATAGAAGAGATTGCTTATAAAATGAATCTACCTTTGGATATACTGGATTCTATGGCCAGAAAAGCAAAAAAGAGGTTTAAGATAGGAAGTTATTGCACCGTATTTGCATCCACAGAGATACTTTCCCACATAAGGGCAGGAGTTTCTGCAGAAGATCTGGTAAGAGGTGTATTTGAGTCTGTAATAGACAGAATAATGGAGATGATGCCCTTAAAAGGTAGAATCCTTATGTGCGGAGGGGTTGTAGAGCATTTCCCTATTATTGCAGAACTTCTTAGAGAAAGAATAGACGGAGAAGTAATTGTCCCTCCAAGGCCTCAGCTCACCGGAGCCTATGGTGCAGCACTCTTTGCAAAAGAGCTGGATAATAATAGATGAGAGCACCGTATAAAAGAGCTGGATTCAGGACTTATCTTCTTTTTATAGGTCTGTTTTCTCTTTCTTCTACTCCTTTCTGGATATTAGCAAGTCTTCCTTTCTTTTTTACTGGAATAGCCTTGAGGATATGGGCAAAAGGATGTCTTCATCAGATGCAGGAAATTACCACATCCGGTCCATACATGCTTATCAGGCATCCTTTTTACTTGGGAAATTTCTTTTTAGATATGAGTATATGTATTATGAGCGGATTTATTCCTCTTATGTTGTTATTTCCCTTTATGTGGTTGGGTATATATATACCCAAGATGAGAGAAGAAGAGGAAAGGATGATCAAGCAATTTGGAGTAGCCTATGAAGACTATAAAAAGAATGTTCCTATGTGTTTTCCTTTAACAAGACCAATCCTTAGTAAAGAGGGCTTTTCTTGGAAAAATCCAAATATCTTGGGTACAGAAATTCCAAGGACTTTGCGTTTTATATGCTATCCTCTTCTTTTTTTGAGCATATATGTATTAAAATCTCCTGAGACAGGGAAATATCCTCTTATAATGCTCTTGGCCTCTTCTATAGTATGCTTTTATCTTATGTCATTGGAAATAAAAAGATTGGCAAAACAAAAAAGGTCTTTTCTTAGCTTCAGTTTGATTAATCCAAATTATTTAATAATAGTTGCAATATGTCTTGGATTTTTTATTAGATGTTTAGAAATAGAATGAGATCCTATTATCTGGCCCTTAGGAATAGGGCTTATTTTTATTTCATTCTTCTTAAAGAATGTAATTTCTTCTTGGATAAGAACAGCAGGGCTCCTTACTATATTTGAATTGCCATGGCTTGCGTTACTTATATCTCCATTGTATCTTTCTCTTTTCTTAAAAAGAATCTCTTTTAAAAACAGGGAGATGTTCCAGTACGGATTATTAGCAATAGGTCTTTTCTTAGGGATCGTAAAAGAACTTTATTTATAACTGACCTTATGCAAAAGTTTTTTTCGTCTGCTCTGAGTCTCTCGGGCTGGTCTCTTCTGTAACTTATCTGCAGGGGATACCTGCCCTCTCCGCATTCCTGTCACTTAACTGTTAATCAAATATGCTTACCTATGGGCGGCTTGAATGTCTGGTAAAGGACTATGCTTGTTTTGGAGAGACTTGAGTGACGGGATACGGTTTCCTCCACAGATAAGCCCGAAACTTTTGCATAAGCTCAGTTATTAATGAGCTGTCTATCGTTCTCATAATGACTAATTATACACGATAAAGCGATTTATACAATAATTTTGGTATTACAGCATCTGAAGGTGGTTTATTATTTCTTCAACCAATACTGGTATGCCTTTAAAGCCCAAATATGGGGTATCATTAAGAAAGATCCGAGAAAGTATAGGATATGAAAACTGAATCAAAGGGATATTCATCTTTTTTGATATTGTCTTTTCTGTTTCGCTTCCAAATATAAGATCAACATCATATATGGCATTTTCAAACTCATGCATAGAAGCCTGAAACAAGACTTTTTCAGAAAGATCAGAAAAGTCATCACAAGCATTTACATTTACAAGCTTTATCATGCATCCAAGCTCCTTGCTCAAAAAATTAGAAATCCCTTTGACCTGAGCAAAGTCTCCAGAAACAGCAACAGGAAGATCATATAAGGTGTGAAGATACATGTGTGCTGGCTTTAGCGCATTAAGAATCCTTCTTTTTTCTCTTTGAAGAACTTTTTCTGTTCTTTTTTCAGAAATACCAAAGTGTTGTGCGACCTTTTTTAAAAATCTTTCACATAAGCTTATACCATAGGGATATTCTTCAAAAAAAATATAAGGAATACCAAACTCTTCTTTCATTTTTTCTGCAAGCCCTTTTCCATAACCAAACACTATATTCAGATCAGCCTTAGATGCATCCTTTATTTCTTTTATCCTTTCTGGAGGAAAAATAGAGTTTATTTTTATTCCAAAAAGAGAAAGCATCCTCTTTATCTCTTTTATATTTGCTTCTCCCATAGGGATATCTCTTTGAATGCCTATTATGTTTACAAGCAGAGAAGAATCTTTTTTCTTCTTTTCTTCTATCCATGGAAAAAGCTCTTCAAGAGCTTCTTCATATCCTTCCATCATCTTTCCTTTGTATCCACCACAGTCAAATACAAGATATGATACATCTGAAACAGAAGACTCCGAAATTATGCCTTCTATGTCATCACCAATTATAGAAGGAACACTTGCAGAAAGGATTATAAGATATTTGTCTTTCTTTTTATTTTTAAAAATAATCTCTATGCTCTTTTTAAGATGTTCATGTCCTCCAAATATCACGCTTCTTTCTCTGAGTGCTGAGACAGTAGAATTTGTCTTTCTGTATGAAAGCCTCTGGATATAATTTATTCCCCAGTGACAGCCAACAGGTGAATGAACAACTACAACTGCATCTTTCAGTCCACTTACAGCCCTAAATACTCCAAGAAGCTTGTCTGCCTGCATTGGATCAACAAAGCTCATCTTTCTTTCCCTCTCCATACATGTTTCATTATCCTTTCCCACCTAAGTTCATCAGGGATATCTGAGATAAGGGTGGGAAACCTTTCTTTGTGATAATCGTATTTAAAATAGATAAGGTCCCTCTTATAAGGCTTAGAGTTAAGAGCAGAAAGAATTATTTCTGCAAGCTTTTTTACCTGAGAAAAAGAGATCCTGAATGAAGAATATCCCATGTAATGAGGGCTTACAGATCTTATGCCACTGTTTTCATAAAACATCGTCCTTGATATGTCTGAAACAAGGACATCGCATATAACAAGCTCTATTTCTTTTTGCCTTATTGCATCAAGTTCTTCATCAATGTTCAGGTCAGTGTATATTGAAGGATTTGAGCTTATGTTTAAGCTTTCAATAAACTCTTTTACAACCTTTCTTGCTGTTTTCTTTGCCATTCCCCACCTTCTCCACCAAAGCGTATTTATCAGGATAAGCTCTATTCTGAGACCTAATTTTTCAAGAAGCTTTATAAAGATAGGAGTTGTATAAAGTGGGGTGCACACATAGGCTATCTTTTTTCCATAAAGCTCTTTTTTTGCCTCTTTAAGATCATTCCAAAGTTTTCTTTCAACTTCTCCAATAACTTGCTTTGCCTTTTCTTTAAGACCAAACCTTTCTCCAATGTCTATATAAAAGCTTTTTGCTCCACCTATTCCCACATATCTGTTTCCAAATGTATCAAATATGTAATCAATGCCAAATTTTTCTTTCATAAAAATTGCGCTTCTTTCACTTCTTCTCATAAAATTAAGCTCTGCCTTTGCAAGCCCTTTTATTTCCTTTACAGAACATCCAGGAAATGCTGCATTTACAGAAATTCCTATCTCTTTCAAAACAGACTTTATCTCTCTTATCTCTCCTTCAAGATCCTCAAACCAGTGAAATCTTCCGTATGTATCTATGTTTATAGATCTCTTTATCTTTTCCTTTGGTTCTTCAACAAGCTGGCTTATAACAGAAAACATGGTATCAAGCCTTCCGCATTTCTCTATTCCCCACTTGGGCTTTTTTTTCTCTTTCCATACCCTTATCAGGTCTTCTGCATGACGATTAAAATCATCAGTTCTTTCATCATCAGAAAATCCTGCTGAAGATGGTGTATAGATTATGTCTGCACTTATCTTATCCTTTGCCCTTTTTACAGCACTTACAACATCATCTCCTATTATTGCAGCAGGACATGATATGATCACTCCTATAAGCTCTGGCTTATAATACTTATCCGCATCAATAATTGCGTTGTAGAGTTTGTCCTCTGCACCATATATGATGTCTTTTTCATTAAGGTCTGTGCATGGAAATGGAGATGGATCAAAATCTTTTAGAAGATTTGTTCTTATTGCATCTGGTGGGACAAGCTTTGGAAAAAAAGCACAACCAACTGGCCCATGAAGAAGGGGAATAGCATTTTTTATCTCAGAGATAAAGCAATATGCTCCAAACATCTTACAATCAATGCTGTATCTACATGCATAAGAAAGCTTTGTTCCCCAAATCTGTCTTTTTACTTTTTTCATAGGTTTGACCTTTCGATACAGTCTTTAAGTGATATCTGCAGTATTTCTATTTTTCTTGTTTTTATACTTTGAGCATGTAGTATCTTTAGTGTACATTGTCAAGTATAACTGATAAACTCATCTGTAATCACAAAACTACCCCTTAAAAAGATAGTATAATTATAGGGACAAAAATTTAAGGGGGGTGAACCTATGGTAAAGAAAATTATACCAATACTGATTTAAAATAACCCTTTAGGAAAGTTTGGATATAATCTTATTACCACCAAAGAAATTGCTGGGTAATAGCTCTTTAGTTGAAAATTTATAAAAAGAATATCTAATTGGTATTGGTATTATATGGAAAAGATGGAGCTTAAGGAGCTAAAGGAAAAAACAAAACAGTGGGTAGAGTATTACAACAGCGAAAGACTACATCAATCTCTTGGTTACCCTACTATGGTAAGGAATGCAACAAAGTTGCAGTATGAACAAAAAATAGGTAGTTTTTTGTCCAAATATTGGGGAGCATTTCACTCCTCGGATAAAACTCAAACGTTTATATCCTACATACTACAGGTGATAAATATGTCTATATCAGATACTTATGCAGGAACAAATTCAGGAAGATCAAATACTGGAAGTTCGATCTGTTCGTCCACATCTTTTTCAACTTCAGGGCTTAATATTTTCCAGTAAGCCGGCTCAGAAACAAGCTTTTTAAGCATCCCGTGGTTTACAGAATGGCCTGACTTTTTTACCACAAAATGTCCTATTACTGGCTTGCCTAAAGTGGCAATATCTCCTATAAAATCCAATATCTTATGTCTTACACACTCATCCTCAAATCTTAGACCATCAGGATTCAATACTCTAAAGTTATCTAATACAATAGCATTATCTAAGGATCCTCCTTTAGCAAGTCCCATTTTTTTAAGAGCATCCACTTCATGTAAAAAACCAAATGTTCTTGCTCTGCTTATCTCGTTTATAAATTTTTTAGTAGAAAACTCAAACTTATAATTTTGACTCCTCAAAAGAGGATGATTGAATTCTATCATATATTCTATTTTTAATTCCTTTGAAGGATATGCCAGAATTAAAGAACTATTATATTCAAATCTAAAGGTCTTCTTTATGATAAAAAATTTTTTAAATGCATTCTGGACCAAGATGCCAGCATCCATTTGTATTAGAAACACAAATGGCGCCGCGCTTCCATCCATAGCCGGGACTTCTGGAGCATCTATTTCTATTATGGCATTATCTATTCCACATCCATAAAGTGCGGCTAAAAGATGTTCTACAGTCTGAACCTTATAGCCATTATATATTAAATTAGTAGCCCGTTCCGGAGCTACTACATTCTCAAATGATACAGGGATTTCTGGCTGGCCTGGAATATCCTTTCTTATAAATATTATCCCGGTATTAACAGGAGCAGGCTTTATCTTCATGTTTACCTTTTTTCCAGTATGAAGCCCTATTCCAACACATGATGTTTCTTTTTTTAAGGTGCGTTGTTTTAGGTCCATTTCGTCCTCCTGTGATTTTGAATCTCTATCTAATATAAGCAATTTTTATGCCTCAGTTTATAGGATGATTTTTCTTTACTTTTTTATTCAGCAACTTAAAAAAGTGTGGAAAAAAATACACACCTGCGTATATAAAAATACACACAAAAAAGCAAATTGAATTTTAGAGACCCAGTAGGTAATATATTCCTGAAATGGCAATTCTGATTTTATACATATTCATAAGCCTGCTTTTCTATTTTCCTGATCATAAATATAATCCGAACAGTTCATCAGGTGCTCTCAGACTTATCCGCATTAATTATCCTATATTTTATGATGACTTAGATTACAAAGATCTGAATACAGCCATAGAAAGAAATATGAAATTTCTTCTTCGTTTAAATCCCAATCTTAAATTCAGATATGGGAGGAAAAGCATATCAGTTAAACAGGTTATATTAACCCAAAAGCTGCTTTTAGAAATAATAAAAAGGAATCCCACCTTAGATGAATTGAACAGATTTATTATGGACAATTTTAAGGTATATAAAGCAGCTGGAATAAATGGTTCTGGAAAAGTGCTCTTTACAGGATATTTTGAACCGATATTTCTGGCCAGTCCAAAAAAAGACAAGGTCTATAAATACCCAATTTACAGAAGGCCAAAAGATCTTGTAGTAATTGATCTTTCCCCATTTGGGAGAAGATTTAAGGGCCAAAAGATAATAGCCAGGATAAAAGGCAAAAGAGTCCTTCCCTATTACTCCAGAGAACAGATTGAGCTAAAAAAGATACTTGCAGGAAAGAACTTAGAGATAGCGTATCTTAAAAGTTTTGTAGATGTGATTTTCTTGCAGATTCAAGGATCTGGGAAACTCAGATTTCCAGATGGAAGAGTTATAAATGTGGGTTACAGTATATCAAATGGCAGACCTTACAGAAGCATAGGAAGATATTTGATACAGCGGGGTTATATCACAAGAGATCAGCTCAGTATGCAGAAGATAAGGGAATTTTTAAATAACCATCCTGAACTGTGGCCAGAGCTGTGCAGATACAATCCCTCTTATGTGTTCTTTTCCCTGAGAAAGGATGGACCTTTTGGAAATATAAAAGTGCTGCTTACTCCTCAGAGATCCATTGCTACAGACTACAGGTTATTTCCAAAAGGGGCGCTTGCATTTATCAGAACCAAAAAGCCTATCTTAGATAAAAACGGAAATATAGTTAAATGGAAGAAATTTTGTAGGTTTGTGCTAAATCAAGACACAGGCGGAGCTATAAAAGGAGCAGGCAGGGTAGATATTTACTTTGGTACAGGGGAAAAAGCAGGAATAATGGCTGGAAGCATGAAACAGATAGGAGACCTGTACATTTTAATAAAAAGATCTCCATATGAAAAAGAGCTTCCTTTAATAAGGAAACTTAGAGAAATCTGCTACTTTCTTAAAAAGCGCCTGCATGTGTTGAACCAATCCTATCCGGTTTTTCCTTAGCTCATCCTCTTTGGTTAATATTTCCACATTATCGAAGAGTTCATCTACTGGCTCTTTCATAAGAATAAGATAGTTAATTGCAGCTATATAGTCCTGGCTTTCTATAGACTTATTTATCTTTTCTTTTACATCTAAGTATATCTTCCAAAGTCTTTGTTCTTGTGGGGTCTTAAAAAGAGACTCATTTACTTCGTACTTTTCCTTCTGTTTCTTTAAAATATTATTCACCCTTTTGGCAGTAAGAACCAATTCCTGAAATTTATCCTCTGCCTTTGAGATAAATTCCTGTATTTGTTTTATTCTATCCTTTAAAAAGGCAATCTGATCAAAAGAGACCGAAATTACCGCATCCACTGTTTCTGCGGGTATGCCCTCAGCTATTCTCATGAATCTATATCTGTCCTTAAAAAAGGTAATAACCTCTTCTTTTATCTGCTCTATCTCTGATTTGAGCCTTATCTTTTTGCTAATGATCTCAAGAGCTCTTGCTATAAGATCTTTCAAAGAAATTTGCCAGCCTTTATCTTCCAAGATTCTTATGATGGCAATTGCATGTCTTCTCAGACCAATAGGATCTGCACTTCCTGTAGGTTTTATTCCTATGCCAAAATATGCGCATATGGTATCCATACGATCTGCAATTCCTACAATTGCACCTATGGGAGAGTCTGGAAGCTTTTCAGATGAACCAACAGGAAGATAATGTTCATATATTGCATCACATATATGCATAGGATATCCTTCAAGTCTCGCGTATTCTCTTCCCATTATTCCTTGAAGATCTGGAAACTCTGAAACCATAAGGGTGGTGAGGTCACATTTGCAGAGTCTACACACCAGATTTGTATCTCTTTTAAGATCTGGTGCTATGAGGTCACATATATATTCTGCAAGCTCTGTAAACCTTTCTACTTTATCATAAGAAGTGCCAAGCTTGGCATGATAGATGATACCTTTCAGCTCTTCGAGCCTATCTAAAAGCGGGATTTTTTGATCTTCCTTAAAAAAGAATTCTGCATCTGCAAGTCTTGCCTTTAATACCCTTTCATGTCCTTTTTTTACTAACTCTGGATCTTTTGGTATTGTGTTGTTCACAGCAACAAAATTAGGCATCAGTTTATTACCTTCTTTTTCGTAAATCGGAAAATATTTCTGGTGTTCTTTCATAGGAGTAATAATCACAGGTTTTGGAAGGGTTAAAAATCTTTTTTCAAAACTACCGCATACAGGAAATGGATACTCCACAAGGTTGCTCACAGATTCCAGAAGTTCTGGATCTTCTTCAGGCTCTCCTTCAATCTTTTCT
>JAMOPX010000071.1 GCA_027064285.1 Desulfobacterales bacterium
GGAATGACTCTTCTGGGTCTATTACAGTATCATTCAGTCCTCCGGTTGCTCTTACTACAGGTATTGTGCCGTACCTCATGGCATATATCTGCATAACACCACATGGTTCAAACAATGATGGCATAAGCACCATGTCTGCGCCTGCAATCAATTTATGAAAAGTCACCTGATCATCCCTCTTGAGCAAATAAAAAGTATCAGGATAAATAATGCTCAATTCCCAAAAAAGGTTTTCTATAATAGGGTCACCTCTTCCCAAAGCAACTATTATCAAGTTCATTTCAGCAAGTCTGCGTGCCGCCTGTATCACCAATGAACAGCCTTTATGTTCTTCTAATTTCATTGGCATAGCCAATATTGGGGTCTGAATATTCTTTAAGCTGTTACCTATTTTTAGCTCTTTAATGAGCTCTTCTTTACAAACAAGCTTTCCTGAAAGCTCATGTTCAGAATAGCATTTTTTTATAAACAGATCTGTTTCTGGATTCCATTGTGTATAATCACATCCATTTAGTATACCATAGAGCTTATGGTTCAGATCTCTTAAGATATTATCAAGTCCTGCTCCAAATTCAGGCCTGTGGATCTCCTTTGCATATGTTGGGCTTGAGGTTATTATAGCATCTGAGTAAAGTATTCCTGCTTTAAGAAGACTTATTTGCCCATAAAATCCCATTTCTTCGTAATATGACTCAGGAAGTCCAAGAATGTATTTCTTTCCCAAAGGTACAAAACCATGACTTATATTATGAATAACAAAAATTTTAGATATACTCTTCATTTCTTCCTTTAAAAGAGGCATCAAAAGCCCTGTTTCCCAATTATTTGCAAGCAATATATCAGGAGGTCTATCCAACATCTTTACAAATAAGGAAACAAACTTGCAAAAAAAGAGAGCACCTTCAGCCTGATCTTCTGAAAAGATAGCAGGGCTATAAATAAGATAAAGAGGAATACCGAAAAATTCTGTTCTAAGTATGCTTATTCTAAAACTATTTCCTCCTATATTTAGGCTCTGGGCACAAAAAAGTGATGCTTCTCTTTGGTCTAATAAAGAAGGATATCCAGGTATCATAAGATTTACCTTGCATCCTTCATCTCTCAGCGCCAAAGCAAGATTTTTTATATTATCACCTAATTCTTTATCATCCGTGAATGGAGAAAGCTCTTTTGAAACAACAAGTACCCTCATACTAAAAAACTGGCTAATTGATCTGCTAAAGAAAATCCTTTTTTGGTGGGAATAACCCTTTTTTCAGTTATTCTTATCAGACCTTCTCTTTCCAAGAGATTTAACATATCCTTTGACACCTTGCAAAGTGATAATTCTGTTCCATAGCAGGTTCTCAGGCCTAAGAAGAGTTTTTCCATACATATCTGTTCCTCTGATAACTGCTCTGTTTCTTCCACTGGTGGAAATCCTTTTTTTAACATCTCACAATATTTTTTTATAGAAGCAAAATTCCACCATCTTTTTTTACCATCAAATGAATGGGCTGATGGCCCAATTCCCAAGTATGGAACATACATCCAATACTTAAGATTGTGTGTAGAGATATATAGCTCTGATCTTGCAAAATTAGAAACCTCGTAGTGAATATATCCATAGTTTTCTAAAAAATTAGAGGTCTGCATAAAAAAACATGCTTTTTTATCTTCATCCATAGAAGCTATCTTTCCTGAACAGTATAAGTTCCATAAACGGGTTCTTTTTTCGAATGTAAGCTCATAACAGGATATATGTTCTGGACTTAAAGAAACAATCCGTTTCAGATCATTAAGCCATTCTCCTAAAGACTGCCCAGGAACAGCATAGATCATGTCCACACCTATGTTTTCAAAACCTACTTTTCTTAAAACTTCATATGCCCTAAGCGCCTGATCTGCTAAATGACATCTGCCCAAAAATTTTAAAATTTCATCCATCAAAGACTGAATACCAAGTACCACCCTATTTATACCTATTTCTTTTAAAAACTTAGCCTTATTTATATTAATATCGCATGGATTCGCTTCAATAGTTATTTCTGCTCCATCCTCAATATGGAATTTTTCAAATATCTCTCTAAGGATTAATTCTATATATTCCTCTTTTAGAAATGTGGGAGTTCCTCCACCTATGTAAACAGTATCAAATGGCTGAGAAAATATATCTTTCTGCAACAGCATTTCCTTTTTTAATCCATCTAAAAACTTCTGCAAAGGCGCAAGGGACGGGATAGAATAAAAGTCACAGTAGCTACACTTGGATCTGCAGAATGGGATGTGTATATACAATCCTGGCTTTTGCAATTGCATAAAAGAATTATATCAAAATTTATAGTTATCCGCATAATTGCGGATAACTCCTCCTAATCACAACTAAGCCCTCTATTGAGCAAAAATAGCTTTACAGCAAAAATTTCGGGCCTTATACCAATACCAATTAGACATTCTTTTTATAACTGACCTTACGTAAAAATTTCTGTCTTATCTGTTGAGATAAAAATGCATTTACAACAAACTGAAATTGGCGTATATATTTCATTCAAAAATTGTGAACAGGAGGATAGACAAAAATGAAGAGGATATTATATGTAGAAATTTGTGTTATATTATGCTTATTTTTCTTATTTGCATTGCCTGGATTTTCTGCTGCAGAAAAAATAAAGATTGCCGTTGTAGATTTGAATAAATGCATCAGAGAATCCCTTAAAGGAAAGAGATTATATCGAGAGTTAGAAGATAAAAGAGATGTGCTTCAAAAAAGGATAAGTCAAAAAGAAGCAGAGTTAAAAAAACTCCAGGATGAATTGAAAAAGAAAGCAATGATGCTTAGCCGTGAGGCATTGAGAAAAAAGAGAAAGCTTTTTGAACGGAAACAGCAAGAATACAGGTACTTTTTAGAAGATGCTCAGGATGAACTAAGACAAGAAGAGGCAAGAGGAATACAAAAATTACTAAAAGATTTAACAAAAGTAATTGCAAATATAGCAAAAAAAAGAGGATATACCCTTGTTCTTGAGAAATCAAAGGGAGGTATTCTGTATAATACACCTAAGATAGATATAACAGCCGATGTTATAAAAAACTTTGACAATATTAAATAACATGCCCCTCACCCTAAAACAAATAGCAGAAATCGTAAAAGGGCAGTTAAAAGGCAAAGAAGATCTTTGCATAGTAGGAATAAATTCCTTAGAGCTGGCACAAGCTGGTGAAATCTCTTATTTTGGAGATAAAAGATATAAACATCTTGTATCCAAAACCAAGGCCTCTGCACTGTTTGTCTCAGAAGAAACAGACCTCTTTAAAGGAGCTCAAATAATAGTTCCAAATCCTGCGTTAGCATTAGCAAAGATTGCAACTTACTTCTTGGATGCGCTTTCCAGATATCCAGGGATAAGTGAATACGCACATATAGGGAAGAACACCAAGATAGGGGAAAATCCATCTGTATATCCATTTGTTTACATAGGCAACAATGTAAAAATAGGAGATAATGTGACTATATTCTCTGGGGTTTTTATAGGAAATAATGTAAGGATAGGAAATAATACGATTGTATATCCAAATGTGAGTATATTGGATGACACTGTAATAGGGAAAAATGTGATTATCCATTCAGGTTCAGTGATAGGTAGTGATGGATTTGGCTTTGAAAGGGATGGAGAAGTACATGTAAAAATTCCTCAAAAAGGATTTGTCCAAATAGATGACGATGTTGAGATAGGAGCTGGTAACTGTATAGATAGAGCAACATTTGGAAAGACCTGGATAAAAAAAGGAGTAAAGACAGACAATCTGGTTCATATAGCACACAATGTAGTGGTTGGAGAAAATACTTTAATAATAGCGCAGGCAGGAATATCTGGCAGTGTAATGATTGGGAAGAATGTGATAATAGCTGGACAGGTGGGAATAGTAGATCATGTAGAAATAGGAGATCAAAGTATAATAGGGCCTCAATCAGGTGTGCCCAAGTCTATTCCTGCAGGAAGCATCTTTTCTGGAACTCCTGCTATGCCACATCCACTTTTTTTAAAGACCTCAGCCCTGATCCAAAAGCTTCCTGAAATGCATAAAAAGCTCATAGAGATAGAAAAGAAAATAAAAAAAATTGAAAAAGAGAGGGAAAGAGATGAAACTACCTCTTAATTATCAAGAAATAATAAAAGTTCTTCCTCACCGCTATCCTTTCTTGATGATAGACAGGGTTATAGAATTAGAATTAGGGAAAAAAGTAGTGGCAATAAAAAATGTAACTTCTAATGAACCCTTTTTTCAAGGTCATTTTCCAGGACTTCCAGTAATGCCCGGCGTACTTATAGTAGAAGCCATGGCTCAAACAGGGGGTATATTAGCAAGACTTACTACCTCAAATGGAGATGAGCCAAAAGAGAATGAGCCTATTTTTTTTATGTCTATCGAAAAAGTAAAATTCAGAAAACCTGTAGTGCCAGGAGATCAGCTAAGGCTTGAAGTAGAGGCTATAAGAGCAGGATCAAGGGTATGGAAACTTCAAGGAAAAGCATTTGTGGATAGCCAACTTGTTGCAGAAGGAATACTTGCAGCGACATTAAGCAAATAATGAAAATAGATCCAAGAGCATTAATAAGTCCAAAGGCAAGCATAGAAGAAGGTGTAGAAATAGGTCCATACGCTGTTATAGGAGATGATGTATTTATAGGAAAAGGTACAAAAATAGGGCCACATGTGGTAATAGAAGGGCTTACAGTTATAGGAAAAGAAAATAAGATTTATCAATTTGTATCCATTGGAACACCCCCTCAGGATCTGACCTATAAAGGAGAAAAAACAAAAGTAATTATAGGAAACAATAATGTCATCAGGGAATTTGTAACTATAAATAGAGCGAGTACAAAGGAAGATGGTATTACTGTTTTAGGAGATAACAATTATTTGATGGCATATGCACATATTGCTCACGACTGCCGCTTAGGAGACAATATCATTATGGCAAACTCGGCCACTCTTGGTGGACATGTAAGGGTAGGAGATCATGCAATAATATCTGCCTTTGTTGCAGTGCATCAATTCGTAAGAATTGGAGAATATTCATTTGTAGGAGCAAAATGTGGAGTAGATAGAGATATTCCTCCTTTTATGCTGGCTTCTGTAGATGAAACAGGACCAAGGGCAAAGCTGTTTGGACTTAATAGTATTGGACTTAGAAGAAAAGGATTTTCAAAAGACACAATAGAAGCTCTTAAAAAAGCGTATAAGATCATATGGCGAGAACACAAAAATCTGAGCAAAGGCATAGAACAGGCTATGGCAGAACTTCCAAAATTTCCAGAACTGGAGCTGCTTTTTTCTTTTCTCAAGACCTCAAAAAGAGGGATCATAAGATAAGCTATGTCTGATACACTCGGAATCATAGCAGGTGGAGGTAAATTTCCTATTCTTATAGCAAAGGAAGCCAAAAAAAGAGGAATAAAAGTAGTGGCAGTTGCACATGAAGGAGAAACAGATCAGGCCATCGAGAATGAAGCAGATGAAATAACATGGATAAAACTGGGACAGTTCGGACGCTTAGTAAAGGCTTTAAAAAAAGGAAATGTAAAAAAAGCGGTTATGGCAGGAACCATAAAGAAGAAAAGAATGTTTGAAGGTATTGTGCCTGATTTAAAAGGACTTTCTTTGATGTCCAAGATATTGTTTTTTCATGATGACGGAATATTGAGTGCTGTTGCTCATGAGCTTTCAAAGGAAGGGATAGAAATAATAAGTTCTACATATTATCTTCCAGAGCTCGTGGCCCCAGAAGGATGTCTCACAAAAAGAAGACCTACAAGACAAGAAAAAGAAGACATAAGATTTGGATGGAACATGGCAAAAGAGATAGGTAAATTGGATATAGGACAATGTGTGGTTGTAAAAAGCAAAACTGTCCTTGCAGTAGAAGCAATAGAAGGTACAGATGAAACCATAATTCGAGGAGGAAAAATCGCCAAGGAAGGAGCTATAGTAGTAAAGGTATGTAAGCCAAATCAAGATCTAAGATTTGATCTGCCATCTGTTGGATTAAATACAGTAAAAACCATGAATATGGTAAACGCAAGCCTTTTAGTAATAGAAGCAGGAAAAACGCTTATGTTTGATAAAGAGGAGATGATTTCTTATGCAAATAAGAATGGTATATGTATTGTTTCCATAAAGGACAATAAGGAGATGGATCTATGAATAATAAAAAACTAAGAGTTGCAGTTATAGGGGTTGGACATCTTGGCAAATATCACTTGGAGAAATATATCTCTATCCCAGATGTGACTCTTGTAGGAGTAGTGGACATAAATCCAAAAAGATTAAAAGAAATCACTGCTAAGCATAAAGTGAGAGGCTTTAAAAGCCACCATGACATGATAAATTTAGTGGATGCTGTAAGCATTGCTGTTCCCACAGAAGTTCATTTTGATGTAGCAATGGACTTTTTAACAAAAGGAATACATATACTTGTAGAAAAACCTATAACTTACGACATATCCCAAGCAGATATATTGTTGGATAAGGCAAAAGAGACAGGCGCAATTGTTCAAGTAGGGCTTGTAGAAAGATTCAATCCTGCTGTGATAAAAATGAAATCTCTTGTGAAAGAGCCTATATTTTTGGAAGCACATAGGATGAATAATTTTACTCCACGAGGCACAGATGTAGATGTAGTGTTGGATCTCATGATACACGATGTAGATATAGTATTAGATATAGTGGAATCTGAACCTGCAGATATACATGCAGTTGGAATGTCTGTGATTACAGATAAGATAGATATTGCTAATGCCAGATTGGTATTTAAAAATGGCATAGCTGCTAATCTTACTGCCAGCAGAGTATCTGGTAAGGTATTGAGAAAAATCAGGGTATTCCAGCCTGATTCATATATCTCAGCGGACTATGCAAAAAGAAGAGTAACTGTTGTAAGTCATGATAAAACAAGAAAAGATAAATTTGGTTTTCCAAAACTTACCATGGAAAAGGTAGAATTTCCTGATAGTGATCCATTAGCTGATGAAATAGTATCCTTTGTGAACTCTGTAAAAAATGGACAAGAACCTGTTGTTAGTGGATATGAAGGCAAAAAGGCATTAGAAATTGCCCTCCATATAATAGATGAGATAAAAAGCAACTCAAAAGAGCTAAATGAAAAGTGCCTAAGAAAACAGTTTTTATTATAGCAGGTGAATCATCTGGTGATTTACATGGATCCAATCTTGTTAAATCTATAAAAGAATTAAATCCTGAAGTAGATTTTATCGGCATAGGTGGAGATAATATGAAACGAGCAGGTGTAAAGCTTATAACACATTCTTCAGAAATGGCAGTAGTAGGCTTCACAGAAGTTCTTACAAGAATTTATAAAATAACAAAAACTGGGATAGAAATCAAAAAAATGCTTAAAAAGAACAGACCTGATTTGGTTATCTTGATAGACTATCCAGATTTTAATTTGCATATAGCTGGATACGCAAAAAAACTTGGTATTCCTGTTATGTACTACATTAGTCCACAGGTGTGGGCATGGAGATCTGGAAGGGTAAAAAAGATAAGAAAAAGAGTAGATAAAATGGTGGTTATTTTACCATTTGAAAAAGAATTCTATGAAAAAAGAGGAGTAAATGTAAGCTATGTAGGACATCCCATAATGGATGCAATCCCAAAGACAATAGATAAAGACAGCATCAAAAAAGAATTAAAAATAAACAATGCTTATCCTGTATTTGCCCTGCTTCCGGGAAGCAGAAAACATGAAATAGAAAAAACACTACCTGTAATGGCAAAGGCACTTTATAGGTTGAAAAATACATACAATAATCTAACTGCATTTATTGTCTTAGCAGATTCTGTAACTCCTGAGTATGCTAGAAAACTTATTGGAGGCTTTGAATTTATAAAGATATTTCCCAGTCATGAGATTTACAGAATCTTGAGGATATCTGATTTAGCATTTGTTACTTCTGGAACAGCAACTCTTGAAACAGCAATAATGGGCACACCAATGGTAGTAGTTTATAAAGGTTCTCCTGTATCCTTCTGGATCGCAAAAAGTTTGGTAAAAGTAAAATATATTAGCCTTGTAAACCTTATTGCAGATGAAAAAATTGTTCCAGAGCTCATTCAGGATGAATTTAATCTAAAAAACCTGATAAAAGAAACCTTCAGGATACTGGAAAATAATTTATTAAGACAAAAGATGAAAGAAAAACTCAGAACAATTAAAAACAGACTTGGAAAAGGAGGTGCTTCAAAAAAAGCAGCAATGATAGCTATAGAAATGCTGGAGGGAAAGTATGGCCAGCACAGTATTAGTAGTAGATGATGAAGAAAGTATCCTTTTTTCCATAGAAGGTGTGCTTTCAGATGAGGGTTTTGAAGTGGTATGTGCAAAAAGTGGAGAAGAGGCTCTAAATATAATGCAAGAATCTATCCCTGATGTAGTATTACTGGACATTCTCATGCCAGATGGAATAGATGGAATAGAAACCCTTGTTAAGATAAAACAAAGATATCCTTTATTACCTGTTATTATGATGTCAGGCCATGGTACAATAGAAACCGCTGTTAAGGCAACAAAGCTGGGAGCCTATGACTTTATTGAAAAGCCCATTTCCTTAGACAAACTTATATTGTGCATAAACAATGCTATTGAGCACTTGAGATTAAGGCAAGAAATAAATCTTATCAAAGAAAAAGAGGAAAGCAGATACAAAATTATAGGCCATAGCAAGGCAATAAAGGACTTAATTGATCAAATAAGAATGGTAGCTCCTACAGATGCATGTGTTTTGATCACTGGTGAAAATGGTACAGGGAAAGAGCTGGTTGCACACAATATCCATTGGTTCAGCAAAAGATCAAGTAAGCCTATGGTAGAGATAAATTGTGCAGCTATTCCTGATGAACTGATAGAAACAGAGCTTTTTGGTTATGAAAAAGGGGCATTTACTGGAGCAAACTCCATGAAGAAAGGAAAGTTTGATCTTGCCCATCATGGGACCATATTTCTGGACGAAATAGGAGATATGAGCCTTAAAGCCCAGTCTAAGATATTGAGAATACTTCAGGAAAAAAGATTTGAAAGAGTAGGAGGCAGCAGTCCAATAGAGGTTGATGTAAGAGTGGTAGCAGCAACAAACAAGAATTTAGAGGAGGAAATAAAGAAAGGCAGGTTTAGAGAGGATCTTTATTTCAGATTAAATGTGGTTCCAATAAGGGTTCCTCCTTTAAGAGAAAGGATTGAGGACATTCCTGATCTAATAAACTGGTTTGTAAAAGAGTTTTCTATAAGTACAAATTTGGAACCAAAAATATTTTCAGAACAGGCTGTTGAAATGCTAAAAGAATATCCTTGGCCAGGAAATGTAAGAGAGTTAAAAAACTTAGTGGAGAGGCTTATAATCATGACACCTGAGGATACAATAGAACCGCGACATATTCCTGCTCCATATAATCGGGAAAAGGAAAAAGATGAAGAAGAATTGGATCAGCTTTTTAAACTGGGGTCTTTAAAAGAAGCCAAAAATGAGTTTGAAAAGCTCTTTATAGCAAATAAACTAAAGGAATTTAGAGGAAATATATCCCAAACAGCAGAAGCAATAAATGTGGAAAGAAGCTATCTTCATAAGAAGATCAAGATGTATGGCATAGATGTATCTGAATACAAAAGGAGGTAAACACAAAAATGCTTAATGGTTTTGTTCAGGGAATTAAATACAATGCAAAAGGATTGTTCTTAGGTATAAAAACACCAAAACTTCTTTTACTTGGTATATTGAGATTTATAATACTTGTTGCATTTACTATAATTCTTGCCACCCTTGCTATCTCATATCATGCCAAAATTATGGCACTTATATGGGTAAAACCTGAAAATATTTGGATTGTATGGATATGGCATTTTCTTTCTTGGTTGCTTACCTTATTCATGATAGGAATATCTACCTTGACTTCCTATATATTGTCTCAGATATTATTTAGTGTATTAATAATGGACTACATGTCCAGAATCACAGAAAGAATAATTACTGGTAGAGTTCAAGAACCTAAACTGTCTTTTGTTAAATTTAGTCTTTATTCAATAAAACAGGAAATTCCAAGAACTATTCTTCCAATAGCAATCTCAACAGCCTTGTTTATCTTAGGATGGTTTACTCCACTTGGACCAGTTATTGCTACGATTTCTTCAATAATCACTATAATATTTCTTTCTTGGGATAACACAGACCTGGTGGCAGCCAGAAGACTTTTGCCATTCAAAAAACGAGTTCATCTTCTTGCAAAAAATCTTCCTTTTCATATAGGATTTGGGCTTTACTTTCTTATTCCTTTATTAAACAGTATATTTTTTTCCTTTTCTCCTGTAGGTGCTACTATGTATTATTTAGAAGTAATTGAAAAACAGGAAGAAAATGAAAAGGGAACGTCTTAAGATCTGACCTTATGCAAAAGTTTTTATCTCAGGAGGGATAACAGCGAATGCGGTATTGGGGCAAAAGGGTTTTTCGTCTGCTCCGACAGTCGCATCCGAAAAATCCCTTTGCTCTTATTCCACTTCCGGTCTTAACCCTATACTGCATACAGATAAGACAGAAACTTTTGCGTAAGGTTAGTTAAGATTAAGAATGTAAAAGAGATAAAAGACAGATGAAGAGACCTTTTTTCTTGTTTTTTAAATGGAAAATGAGATATATTTATAATATTCTGTAAGATATTAGATTTTACAAAATACTATAAAACATACAAATAAAAAGAAAATGAAATTTAATAATTATGAATAACCATAAAAAAGGGGGAGAGAAATGAGTTCTACTTTTGAACATTTAATAAACAAACAAATTAAAAGGTGGGAGATAGCCAAAAAAAAAGGCCAAAAAAAGGCTTATATTCCTGTTATTACTATATCCAGAGAGCCAGGCAGTGGGGGAAGTATTATAGGTGAAAGGGTTGCTGAATTAGAAGGGCTTGATTTCTTTCATAAAGAAATAATAACCCGGATAGCAGAAGATTCAAATATAAGTAATTTGTTGTTAGAAACATTGGATGAAAAGGGGCTGTCTTTGATAGAAGAATGGATTTCTTCTTTAGTAAACAGACAGCATCTTTGGCCTGACAAATTTTTGCAGCATCTCATGAGGGTAATTGGAACCATTGGTAGACATGGTGGTGCAGTAATTGTGGGAAGAGGAGCAAATTTTTTACTGCCACCAGAAAAGACTGTGAGGATCAGAGTTATTGCTCCGCTGGAAAAAAGAGTAAAAGATGTATCCAAACAGTTTAATGTATCTTTGGAAGAAGCAAGAAAAAGGGTAATAAGAACCGAATCTGATAGAAGGGCATTTATAAGAAAATATTTTCATGCAGATATAACCTCTTCCTTAAATTATGATCTTGTAATAAATACTGACATCATTGGATTAGAAGGTGCAGTTAGAACTATCAGAGAGGCGTTTCATTACAAAAAAGAGGCTATGGTAGTTGAAACATAAAGAAATCAAATAAACCAGTGAGTGGGATATTTGCCCACTAATTAAAGGAGAGAGGGGTGTCGTATGACAAAAAGAATCTCTTTTACAAAGCATCTTAATAGACTACTTCCCAGATTTAGAGAGAATATGAGCAATGCAGAATCTACAGAGGATGTAAAAAAGTTCTTCCTTTATGCTGTAAAAGAGCTTTTAGAAGATATCTTAGAAAAAGAGATAGATATAATAAAAGACGATATTGTGCTTGCTCCAGAAAAACCACCATTCTATAAAATATCTTCCCAGCTTATTTCAGAATTAAAAGAGGTGTGGAAGGAATCTGACCTCCCACACCTTATTGAAAAATTAGCAGAATCTGCTACAGGCAGATATAAGCATTTAGAAAAACATCCTGAAAAGACCGAATCAAAGATCAGGATGTAGTAATTTATTTCACTTCTTCATAGTCTGCATCTACTACGTCATCTCCTCCAGTGCCACTACTTTGTCCGCCACCTCCCGCTGTACCTGTAGAAGCACCTCCAGTTGCTGATTGTTGCTGCTGAGTTGCCCTTGCATACATCATTTCTGCAAGCCTATGAGATGCGTGAGTAAGAGCTTCTGTTTTTCTCTTGATCTCCTCTACATCATCCCCTTCTATTGCCTTTTTCAGCTCTTCAATTGCTTTGTTTATTTCTGACTTTGTTGCCTCATCTATCTTATCACCTACTTCTCTTAGAGATTTTTCAGTAGTATAGATGAGGGAATCAGCATTATTTCTTGCCTCTACTAATTCCTTCTTCTTCCTATCCTCTTCTGCATGAAGTTCTGCCTCTTTTATAATCTTTTGGATCTCTTCCTCACTCAATCCACTAGAGGCTTTTATCTCAATTGACTGCTCTTTGCCTGTTCCTAAATCTTTTGCAGATACATGGAGTATACCATCTGCATCAATGTCAAAGGTTACCTCTATCTGAGGAACTCCTCTTGGGGCAGGTGGTATTCCTACAAGCTGGAATCTACCTAAGGAGACATTATCCTTTGCCATAGGTCTTTCGCCTTGAAGCACATGTATTTCCACTGCTGTTTGATTATCTGCTGCAGTAGAGAATATCTGGCTCTTTCTAGTGGGAATTGTGGTATTTCTCTCTATAAGTTTTGTAAACACCCCACCCAACGTCTCTATACCAAGAGAAAGTGGGGTTACATCTAACAGCAATACATCTTTTACTTCACCTGAAAGAACACCTCCTTGGATAGCAGCACCAATTGCTACTACTTCGTCAGGATTTACTCCCTTGTGAGGCTCTCTTCCGAATATCTCTTTTACCTTTTCCTGTATTTTTGGCATTCTGGTCATACCACCTACAAGAATCACTTCATCTATGTCTTTTGATGTAAGTCCTGCATCCTTCATTGCCTGCTGACACGGTCCTACTACTTTTTCAACAAGATCTTCAACTAAAGATTCAAATTTAGCTCTGGTAAGTTTCATATTAAGATGTTTTGGACCACTTGCATCTGCAGTAATAAAAGGCAAGTTTATTTCTGTTTCTAACATAGTTGAAAGCTCTTTTTTTGCCTTTTCTGCTGCTTCCTTTAATCTTTGAAGCGCCATCCTATCCTTTCTTAAATCAATACCCTGCTCTTTCATAAATTCGTCTACTATGTAATTTACAATACGCATATCAAAGTCTTCCCCACCTAAATGGGTGTCTCCACTAGTAGATTTTACTTCAAATACACCTTCACCTACCTCTAATATAGATATATCAAATGTACCACCACCCAGGTCAAACACTGCTATCTTCTTTTCGCCTTTTTTGTCTAACCCATAAGCTAAGGAAGCAGCAGTTGGTTCATTTATGATTCTTCTGACATTCAATCCAGCTATACGCCCTGCATCCTTAGTAGCCTGTCTCTGACTGTCATTAAAGTATGCAGGAACAGTAATAACTGCATCAGTTACTTTTTCTCCTAAATAAGCTTCTGCTGCTTCTTTTAATTTTCTAAGGATCATAGCAGAGATTTCAGGTGGACTATACCTCTTTCCCCTTACTTCCACATGAGCATCACCATTTGGAGCCTTTACAATCTTATATGGCAAGATTTTTATATCTCTCTGTACCTCTGGGGAGTCGTATCTTCTCCCCATAAGCCTTTTTATTGCAAAAACAGTATTTTCAGGGTTAGTTATCGCTTGCCTTTTTGCTGTTTGTCCTACAAGTATTTCTCCACTCTCTGTAAATGCTACAACTGATGGAGTTACTCTCTCTCCCTCCTGATTTGGGATAACAACAGGGTCCCCTCCTTGCATTACAGCAACGCAGGAGTTAGTTGTCCCTAAGTCTATTCCTATTATTTTTCCCATTTTCTTCCTCCTTAATCTTTAATTTTGTTTTTGATCTTCTTTTTTGCTTACAACTACAAGAGCAGGTCTTATAAGTTTTCCATGCAGTTTATATCCTTTTTGCAATTCTTCTATTACCATGCCGGATTCCACAGAAGAATCATCTCTTTGCTCAACCGCATGGTGATAATTGGGGTCAAACTTCTTGCCAAGGCTTTCAAATTCTTCAAGTCCTGCTTTTTTTAAGATGTCTTTTAATCCCTTAAGGGTAAGTTCTACCCCTTCTTTTAATGCCTTAAACGCCTCTCCTGTTTGTTCTCCTTCTTCCGCATGAAGAATTGCTCTTTCCAAATTATCTATTACATTTAAAAGATCTCTTATTAAAGACTCATTTGCAAACTTTATAAATTCTTCTCTTTCCTTCTGAAATCTTTTCTTTAGATTTTCTATCTCTGCTTGAGACCTTAGATAAAGATCAAAATATTTCTTTGCTTCCTCAGAAATCTGTTTCAATTTCTCTACGAGCTGCTCCTTGCTCATTTCTTCTAAAGGAACTTCTTTTGGTTTGCACTGCTCTTCTTTTTCAATTTTTTCTTTTTCCCGCTTTTCTCTCTCTTTTTGCAAATCTTTTACATCTCCCATATCTTTCACTCCTCTATACCCTATGGTTTATAGAAAAGCTAAGCATCCTTTTTAGTTTGTCAAGATTATTTGAGGCTCATCTGTAATCACAACTAAGCCCTCTATTAAGCAAAAACAGCTTCACAGCAGAAATTTTGGGCCTTAAACAAACCTATATCTGGATACTCGCCGATGATAATCATATAATTTCTTAATCTTTACTTATTCTGGACTTTTTATGGATTAAGGTTGCATCTTTCCTGTCCAGTTCTTGCTTTACCATTATTTTATGGTATTTTTTGATTATAGAGGAGTAATGGTATGCACTTACTGATCCATTAATCTTTACATAATATCAGCAGAAATTTTTATCTATCTTTAGATGAAGACTCTCGCTCACAGTTCATACAGGGTTTCATCTACTTCAGGTGGTCTTTTATACTTAGATACTATTTTTTTTGCTTTTTCCTTCAGAACAAAAGGTTCTTCCTCTTCAAGCACATCTCCCAGATCTTCCTCAATCTTTTCAGGATTTTCTCCTTTTTCCATCCTTTTTATCGCCTCCTCCATACCAGGACCAAGTTTAAGTCCCATCATATCAGTAAGTTTCCTTATGAGCTTTGCAGCTTGATCTGGTCTCTCTTCATCTATATTTTCAGCTTCTTTTGCCAAAGCACCTATTGCCTTTTCTATCTTACTTTCATCAATATCAGGCAATTCAGAACCTTCTTCTTCCTTTAGATTGTGGGAGGTAGCAAATATTGACATCTTTCTTTGTAGCGTTGTCTTTTTGCATTTAGGACACTGAGGAATTTTGTCGGTATTGACTCTTCTAGAAAAGAAGTTAAATATCATGTGACATTCAGGACAGTAAAATTCATATATAGGCATGGCTTACCTACCCAGTGCGTGTTTTTTCATCTCTTCTTCAAGAGCAGAGGGTCTTCCCCTTCTTATCCTTTCGCATGGAAGACATCTTTCTATTTTTTTTCTTTCCATTAGCTCCTTTTCTTCCTTTGCTATAAGGACTTTATTCTCTTTCAGTTTTTTCTCACAAAGCTCAATTCCCTTAAGGGACTTATAATACTGTCCTACATCTGGATAGTGCATAATAGCGTATTTATATCTTTGTAGAGCTGCTCTATATTTCTTCATTTTGAAGTAAAAATTTGCTACATATAGTTCATGTTTTGCTAAGTTTGCATAACATTTCCTAAGCCTCCACTTGGCAATCCTGGCATATTCAGAGTTGGGGAATCTTCTTATAAGTCTTTCAAATTCCTCTTTTGCCTTTCTGGTGTGATATTGATCTCTGTCCACAGTAGAAACCCTTTCAAAGTGGCACATACCCTTTTGATATATTACATATGGAATATTTGGATTTACTGGATGAAGTTTTTCAAATTCTGAATATGCTTCATATGCTTCATCGTAATTTCCTTTAAAATAAAGGGCATCTGCTATCTTTAACTCAGCAATTATCACATATCTACTATAGGGATACTTATCCTTTATCTGTTGAAAGACTTCTATAGCCCCTTCATAAAAACCATCTTTCATATCCCTTAGACCCTCTTTCATAAGCTCTTCAGGGGTCTTCTCTTTTTTTATCTGCTTAGGAGGTGGGCCACAGCTTGTGAAAAAGATAAGTGCAGATAAAATAATAGAAAAGATATAAAAGGACCTCATTGCATCTCTTCAATATATCTTGCTGCAGAAAAACTGGCAATTGCACCATCTCCAACAGCAGTAGATATCTGTCTGAGCAACTTTGATCTCACATCTCCTGCTGCAAATACCCCTTTAGCAGAAGTCTGCATTTCAGAATCTGTTATTAAAAAACCAGATTCATCTGTTTTAAGCTGATTATTTAAAAAGGAGGTATTAGGAATCAAACCAATAAACACAAATACACCTTTTACAGGCAAATAAGATATAGTCTCATCTCTTAGATTTTTTAGCTCTAACCCTTCTACCCCGTCCTTTCCCACAATCTTAACAGGCACAGTATTCCAGATAAAGTTTATCTTTTCTTGTTTAAAAGCCCTTTCCTGTAAAAGCTTTGCTGCTCTAAGCTTATCCCTTCTATGTATAAGATGAACTTTTCTTGCAAATTTGGTAAGATAAATTGCCTCTTGAACTGCAGAATCTCCTCCTCCAATGACTGCTACTTCCTGACCTCTAAAAAATGGTCCATCACATGTGGCACAAAAAGAAACCCCTTTGCCAATAAGCTTATCTTCTCCTTCTATCCCCAATTTTCTGGGAGTTGAACCAGAGCATATTACTATAGTCTTTGTCTCTATTTCTCCCCTATTTGTTTTTACTTTTTTTGTATTTCCTTTTACGCTAATCTCTTTTACTTCTTCATTTTCTATGTTTATACCTAAGAACTCTGCCTGTTTTCTCATTCTATCCATAAGTTCGAAACCAGCGATTCCTTCTGGAAAGCCAGGATAATTTTCTATCCAGTCTGTGTTTATAGCCTGTCCTCCTGGAGCTGCCTTCTCAAAAAGTCTTGTTTTAAGACCTGCCCTTACAGCATAAATACCAGCTGTCAATCCCGCAGGTCCTGCTCCTATTATTATTGTATCCTCCATTTTAAAGAAGCTTCTCCAAGGCGGATTTAAGGGTCTCTTTTGGTTGTGCTCCTATTATTACATTAACTACTTCCCCATTTTTAAAAAATATAAGGGTTGGAATACTTCTTATCCCAAACCTTGCAGGTGTTTTTTGATTCTGATCCACATTCATTTTAGCTATCTTTATTTTGCCCTTATACTCTTTTGCCAGCTCTTCTATTATAGGTCCTATCATTTTGCATGGACCGCACCAATCTGCCCAAAAATCTACTATTGCTGGCATATCAGATTTTAGTATTTCCTGTTCAAAACTATCATCTGTGATGTGTAGTACATCGCTCATATTTTTCTCCCCCCAATTTTTTTAGACTTTATTAACATGAGTTAGGTATTCATTCTGATTACCAGATGTATTAAAATGTAGCTAAATTATTACATATCTGGTAATCAGAAGAATCAACCCTGCTTAAAAGCGAACTACTACTCCCTATCCCTATGAGGGACTCAGGAGA
>JAMOPX010000072.1 GCA_027064285.1 Desulfobacterales bacterium
TATATACTGCTGGGAAAAGGAATAGATCCATTGGGTCTATTAATTGGGATGTCGGTTTTAAGTATGGGGATTTTGGCATTTGGTATTATCTTTGGAATTAAGATTTATAAAAGGAGTTAGGGACCATGGAACACACCTTTTTAGTTTTAGATGCTCTCTTAGAGAAGATAGGCTTAGGAGAGTTTGCACATCATTATTCTTATATTGTTCACACATGGTTTGTAATGCTGATACTTGTGGTTTCTTCTATTATATTTACCCGAGGATTACAGCTACTTCCCAGAAAAGGACAGCTTTTTTTTGAGATCTTAATTGAAAAGATAGAAAATTTTATGCTTGATATTTCTGGCCCAGAAGGAAGGTTTTTCTTTCCATTCATTGCAACACTTTTTATTTTTATATTTGCCTCTAACCTGTTAGGACTTATACCTGGATTTGAGTCTCCCACAGCAAATATAAACACGACCCTTGCAATGGCTATACTTACATTTATTTATACCCACATAATCGGGATAAGATATCATGGGACAAAGTATATAAAACACTTTCTTGGTCCTGTATGGTGGCTTATCCCCCTGTACACACCAATAGAAATTATGAGTCATTTTGCAAGAATACTTTCCCTGAGTGTGCGTCTTTTTGGAAATATCTTTGGTAAGGAAATGGTGCTTGCCATATTGTTTATGCTTGCTGGTCTTTACTTAGCACCTCTTCCACTTCTGTTCTTAGGACTGCTTGTAAGTTTTATTCAGGCACTCATCTTTATGGTGCTTGCAATTCTTTACTTTGTAGGAGCAATGGAAGAGGCACATGGTGCCGAATAAGATAAAAGGAAGAAGGCCACAGGATAAAAACTAAAAGAAAGGAGGTGTACTATGAAAAGGGCTATATGTGCAGGAGGTGTTGCAGGATTGCTGCTGTTTGCTCCTTCAGTGTTTGCTGCTGAGGCGGGAAATGAGCTGGTCATGGCTTCTGGACTGTGGGTGTTTATTGCTATTGCTATAGGATGCGGACTTGGAATCGGTATTGCTGCTCACGGAACCGGAATGGGAATGGGAAATGCTATAAACGGAGCTCTTCAAGGAACTGCTCGTAATCCTGAGGCAGGCGGAAAAATCATGACCACAATGATTATCGGTCTTGCTCTGATTGAGTCTCTATGTATCTACGCTTTAGTTATCTGCTTTATCTTGGTCTTTAAGATCCCTGATCTTTCAAAATTGTTTGAGGCTATTTTAAAGTCTGTTGGAGCTTAAACAAAGATTAAGAAGATATTGCTATGGGGACATTGTTTTTAAAGCAATGTCCCCATTTTTTTATAAACATACCTGTATAAGAGTTTCTGACCCTGCTTATTTCTTCTGGGGTGCCAGTTGCCACTACATATCCACCTCTTTCCCCACCTTCAGGTCCCAGGTCTATTACATAATCACATGCCATTATTACATCTAAGTTGTGTTCAATTATAATTACAGTATTTCCTTCCTCTACTAATCGATTCAATATCCTGATCAATCTTTTTATATCCGCTAAGTGTAGCCCGATTGTCGGCTCATCCAACAAATACAGGGTCTTACCTTTTCGGGCTTTATTCAATTCTCTAATAATCTTGAGTCGCTGAGCTTCTCCTCCAGACAACATATTTGCTGGTTGTCCAAGTTTTATATATCCAAGCCCTACATCTAAGAAAGTCTTAAGTCTCGAACTTATTGAAGGAATATTTTCAAAAAAGGCAAAAGACTGTTCTGCTGTCATATCAAGCACATCAGCTATGTTCATTCCCTTGTATCTTATTTCCAAAACCTCTTGGTTGAATCTTTTTCCTTCACACTGCTCGCAGGTAATGTAGAGATCAGGAAGAAACTCCATTTCAAGCCTTATAATCCCTTCTCCTTTACATGCCTCACACCTGCCTCCTTCCACATTAAGACTGAATCTGGATGCCTTATATCCTCTGATGCGTGATTCTGGCAGCATGGAAAAAAGGCGTCTTATATGGGAAAAAACCCCTGTATAGGTGGCAGGATTTGACCTTGGAGTTTTTCCTACGGGAGACTGGTCAATATATACAATCTTTTTTATATGTTCTACTCCCTCTATTCTGTCATAATCTCCCTCTTTTAGATTGGGCTTAGAAGTCCTGTTGAGAACAGCAGGGTATAGCACATCTCTTATAAGTGAGCTTTTTCCAGATCCACTTACTCCTGTAATACAGGTCAAAACTCCTAAGGGTATCTTGATATCAATTCCCTTTAAATTATGTTCCTTTGCACCCTTTATAAGGATATATTCTCCTGTAACTTTTCTCCTGTGCGCTGATGTCTCTTCTCTTTTAGAAAGAGCTTTTCCTGTTGGGGTATCTGAGTTTAAAAGTCTTTCTGGATTTCCCTGAAATATGATTCTTCCGCCTTTTTCTCCTGCACCTGGACCCAATTCTATTACATGGTCTGCACTTAGTATAAGCTCTGGATCATGTTCTACTATAAGAAGGCTATTCCCTTTATTTTTGAGTATTTTTATGCTGCTTATTAATTTTTCCACCTCTTTTGGGTGAAGCCCCATTGTAGGTTCATCCATTATATACAGTACTCCTGAAAGATCAGAGCTGAGCTGGGCAGCAAGCCTTATCCTCTGTTCCTCCCCTCCAGAAAGAGTTACTACAGATCTGTTAAGAGAAAGATAGCCTAAGCCCATGTTTATAATAAATCCCAATCTCTTCTGTATCTCTTTTATGATCCTGTCTGCTATAACCATATCTGTTTTAGACAGAGAGATATTCTTAAAGAAGTCATGTAGCTCCTCTAAGGGCATATCACTTAGTTCTGTAATAGATGCGCCGTTTACTTTTACACACCTGGATATGAACTTAAGTCTTGTTCCATTGCACTGTGGGCATGTGTTTCCTTTATAAGATCCGAGTCCTCCACACAGCTCACATGCGCCTTTTGGATTATTAAAAGAAAACATCTGTGCGTTTATGTCAGGCATACTAAAACCACAATTTATACATATTGGTCTTTTTACAAAGAGAAGTTCCTTTTCTCCAACTATGTCTACCAAAAGGATACCATCTGATATGGAAAGAGCCAGTTCTATGGAATCTAAAAGCCGTTTTCTTATTCCCTCTTTTATCACAATCCTGTCCACAACTGCTTCTATATTTTTTGCCTTTTCTATCTCCTTAAGATCGATGTCCTGATCAATCATATATATCTTTCCATCTGCTCTTATTCTTACAAAGCCATCTTTTCTGAGATTTTGGATAATCGTACTGGAAGGTAGCTTTTTAGAAACTCCTGAAACAGGAGCAAGAAGCTGGACCTTTTTTCCTTTTTCTAAGGATAGGATCTTGCTGAGCATCTCATGAGGAGAATAAAAGACTATCTCTTTGCCACACTTAGGACA
>JAMOPX010000073.1 GCA_027064285.1 Desulfobacterales bacterium
GAACAAGAAAATAGAAGTGGTAAAAAGGGCACTTGAGATAAACAGGGATTCCATAAAAATGGCTAATCCTGTTGAGATACTTTCTGCAATTGGTGGCTTGGAAATAGCAGGTATATGCGGGTTATGTATTGGTGGAGCAAAAAACAGGCTTTTGGTGCTTGTGGACGGATTCATCTCATGTGCTGGTGCACTTGTGGCAATGAAACTCAAGCCTGAGATTAGGGATTATCTGTTTTTTTCCCATTGCTCTGCAGAAAAAGGACACAGGCTCTTTTTTGAAAAGATAAAAGAAAAACCTATCCTTGACTTAGAGATGAGACTTGGTGAAGGCACAGGTGCTGCCATTGCCATGCACATAATAGAATGTGCTGTAAGGTTATACAATGAGATGGCAACCTTTGAAGAAGTAGGAATCACTCCTGGACATGATATATGAAAGGCTTTTTAGCTGCACTTCAGTTCCTTACAATTTTCAGGCTTAAAGAAATAGATGATGACTTTTCCAATGCCCTTTACTGGTTTCCTGCGGTAGGACTTATTATAGGTTTTTTTCTCTGCTCTGTTTATTGGATCTGGAAGTTTCTTAAACTCCCTACATGGAATGGAGGCATATCCATATGCATAGTGAGTCTTGAGATACTCATTACATGTGCGCTTCATATAGATGGACTTTCTGATTGGGCTGACTCGTTTGGTGCTAAGGATAGAGCAAGAAGGCTTGAAATCATGAAAGACCCTACAACAGGAACTTTTGGGATTGTTGCTATTTCCTTAGCAATACTGTTTAGGCTTTTGTCGGTGTACAGGATACTGGCACAAGAAAAGATTATGTGCCTTTTGCTTGCACCTATTATCTCCAGAAGTATGATGGTAGAGATGTGTGTGAGTATGACTTATGCAAGAGCCAATGGTAAAGGAGCTCCTTTTGTAAAGGATGCCAGCAACAAGCATAGATTAGTGGTATTTTTTTCTACTTTTTTTCTCTCTTGTATTGTTTATCAGATAAAAGGTCTTATGCTGTTTTTTCTGTCATTTTTGCCTGTTTTTTTCTTAAAGCATATCTTCAGAAAAGACTTTTCTGGAATTACTGGAGACTTGCTGGGAGCTACAAATGAGTTGGTCACAGTATTTGTTCTGTTCTTAGGAGCTTTATTATGAAACATATTCATGGAGGTGATCCTAAATACTACTTTGCAAAATTTGGATTACCTGAAAGAAGGGTATTGGATTTCAGTGTTAACATAAATCCCTTAGGGCCTCCACCCATAATAAAAGAGATATGGGACGAGCTTTTTTTAAAAATACATCTATATCCAAGCATTTATGGAAATGGGGTAAAGGAATTTTATAAAAAAAAGTTTGGTGTGCCAGAAGAATTTGTCCTTCCTGGAAATGGATCAACTGAGCTTATATATCTGATTATTAGAACAATTCCAGCAAAAGTAGTGGCAGTTGTGAAACCTTCTTATTTTGACTACGAGAGGGCGTGTATATTGGCAGGAAAACAGGTGATAAGTATTTACACAGATCCAGATTCCTTAATGAGAGATGCAGAGGCCCAATTATTAAGGGACATAGAGAATTCTCTTTTTAGAGCAGATGCTATTTGGATAGGCAGACCAAATAATCCAACAGGATCTGTTATTCCAAAGGAGATGATTTTTTCTATAGCAAAGAAGTTTTCTGATAAATGGATCATACTGGATGAGGCATTTATACAGTTTTTGGACTGCTGGAAAGAACAAACCTTTATTTCTCCTGATATTCCCAGAAATATCTTGGTTCTTCATTCTCTTACTAAATTTTATGCAATTCCTGGGATAAGAGTGGGCGCTTTAATCTCAAGACCAGAAAATATAGAACTTGTCTTTTCCAAAAAAGAGCCGTGGACAGTAAATGTGCTTGCTGAGGAAATATCCAAAAGACTGGGTTCAGTAGATGAATATGAAAATAGGACATTAGCTCTTGTATCTAAGGAAAGACAAAGACTCTACAATGCAATAATTAATTCAGAGTATATAATCCCTGTGCCAAGTAAAACCAATTTTATACTGTGTAAGTATAAAGATGAGCTGGATAGACTGTTGAAGTATCTTTTAGAAAATGGAATCTATGTGAGGGATTGTAGAAATTTTGATGGTCTTAAAGGGAATTTTTTTAGGATAGGTATAAGGATGCCTGAAGAGAATGACCTGCTTATATCCAAGCTCCTGTCAGCTTAGCAGCCTTATAGTAATAATCTCTGCGTTTCTGCTGGATCTTCTCATTGGAGATCCTGAGTACCGTTTACATCCAATAAGACTTATTGGGAAACTAATAGAGCTAAGCTATAAATACATAAACAAACTGCCTTTGAATAAAAAGATTTGTGGTGTTTTTATAGTCTTATCAGTCCTTTTTATTTCAATTAGTTCGTATCTGATTCTTTGCATTCTATTGCAGCGTTTCAGATTGTTACTGGATATATTCCTTGCTTACTCATTTATTGCACTAAAAGATTTGATCAATCATGTTCATCCTATAATTGATTCCTTAGCAGAAGAAAGGCTTTCTGAGGCAAGGACATACTTGTCAAAGGTTGTGGGAAGGGATACAGAAAAGCTAAACAAAGATGGAATAATAAGGGCAACCATAGAGACCATAGCAGAAGGATTTGTGGATGGTTTTTTATCCCCTTTGTTTTGGTTCTTTGTAGGGATTCCAATAGGCTATCCTGTTGCATTTATGCTCGGGTATAAAGTTATAAATACCCTTGATTCTATGTTGGGCTACAAAAGTGAGCAATTAAAAGACATAGGGTGGGCATCAGCAAAACTGGATGACTTTGCTAACTTTATACCAGCAAGACTTTCTATTGTGTTTCTTTTAATAGGGGCTTTTATATGCGGGCTTGATTTTAAAAGGGCTTTTTATATAGCTCTGAGAGACAGATTAAAGCATAGCTCTCCAAATTCAGGACATCCGGAGGCTTTTTTTGCTGGAGCTATCGGAATAAGGCTGGGTGGTCCAACTTATTATTTTTACGGACTCGTGCAAAAGCCATGGATAGGAGATGAAGTAAAGAAAGCCGAGGTTTCAGACATATTAAAGGCCTTACAGCTTCTAAAAGCAACCTCTTTTTGTTGCATGTCTTTTCCCTTGATAGCCTTGCTAATTTGCTATTTCTAAATCTTCTTGTTTTATCTTTTTGCTTCTCACATTATGCTTGACAATACAAGGTTTGTCAGTTATCGTTATATGCAAGTGCCGAGGTAGCTCAGTCGGTAGAGCAGGGGACTGAAAATCCCCGTGTCGGCGGTTCGATTCCGTCCCTCGGCACTTTTTCTATTGCTTTATAGTGATTCGTATAATTGCAGATAACGACCAAGCTCATCTCATAGGTCACAATACGGCATCTGCT
>JAMOPX010000074.1 GCA_027064285.1 Desulfobacterales bacterium
AAAAGATCATGGCAAAGGCAAAGAGTGAAGCGCATGGAAGAATACTCTACAGGGTAGGAGCACACGAGGTCTTTTTCCCTGAAAAGGATCTTGCCTATTCTCTTGCAGAAAAGCTTCACAATCCTAACATGTTAGAATACCTACCTGTAATAGGTGGATATAGCATAGTAGAGTTTGCTCCTCCAAAAGAATTTGTGGGAAAAAGCCTTAAAGAATTAGATCTCATAAATAAGTATGGAGTACAAGTAGTAGCAGTTAAGGAAACAGTTCCGGATAAGCTTCATCTTATACCAACAGGAAAGTTTACTATAAAAGACAGCGATGTGCTCATACTATTAGGACCAGATGAATCCTTAGAAAAACTGAGAGAAGCAGAATCATAGTGGAATTAAAAAAGATTCTTGGCAAGATCCCTGGAAAGTGGTTTTTATATTACATAGCAATTGGTCTTATAGCAGGCTGTGGAGCGATAATATTCCATTACTTGTGTCAGATCGGTCAACATCTTTTTCTGGATTATATTGCGGGATATAGACCTCCTACTGCCTTAGGAGAAAGGCATCTATTTCCTCCGTCTGATACCCCTTTTAACAGATGGATATTGCTCTTTTTACCTGCTGTAGGTGGTCTTATAAGTGGGTGGATAGTATACAAATTTGCTCCAGAAGCAGAAGGACATGGTACAGATGCTGCAATAGAGGCTTATCATGAAAAAGGAGGTTTTGTCAGAGGAAGAATACCTGTGATCAAAACCATCGCATCTGCTGTTACTCTCAGCACAGGTGGCTCTGGGGGTAGAGAAGGCCCTATTGCACAAATTGGAGCTGGTTTTGGTTCGCTTTTGGCAACAAAACTCGGTCTTTCTGAAAGAGAAAGGAGAATAATGCTTGCTGCCGGAATGGGAGCAGGTATAGGGAGTATATTCAGGGCTCCTTTAGCAGGAGCACTATTTGCAGCAGAAGTGCTTTATAGAGACCCAGAGTTTGAATCAGAAGTCCTTATCCCTGCTGGAATCTCTTCTGTAGTGGGATACTGTCTGTTTTGCATGGTATGTGGATGGGGATCACTTTTTGTTTCTCCTGATTTTGTATTTAACAATCCATTAGAGCTTGGGCCATACATAGTGCTTGCCTTTATACTGGTAGGAGCAGGATACCTGTATGTAAGATGCTTTTACGGAGTACACAATTTTTTTAGATCCCTGCCTATTATCCCGCATATAAAGCCTGCTATCGGAGGTCTGCTGACAGGTATTATAGGATTCTTTTTACCTCAAACCCTTTCTTTTGGATATGGTTATGCTCAGTTAGCAATAGAAAACAAGCTTCCTCTTATTTTGCTTGTCTGCATTGCATTTGGAAAGATACTTACTACCTCTTTCTCCATTGCTTCTGGTGGAAGTGGTGGTGTGTTTGGCCCATCTATTGTCATAGGAGGAGCTCTTGGGGGAGCAGTTGGACAAGTATTTAACTCCATCATGCCCAATATTGTTTCTGAGCCAGGTGCATATGTGGTGGTTGGTATGGCTGGATTTTTTGCATCTGTTTCAAATGCTCCTATATCTACCATAATCTTTGTAAGTGAAATGACCGGTTCGTATCACCTCCTATTACCATCTCTTCTTGTATGCTCCTTGGCCTATCTATTTTCTGGAGGATGGACCATTTATGTAAAACAAGTAAGGAACAAGTTAGAATCTGAGGCCCATCGAGGAGACTTCTTTATGGATGTTCTTGCAGCAATAAAGGTGCAGGAACTTCTGCCTTATTTGAGAAAAGTCCAGCTTATTCCAGAAGACATGCCCTTTGAAGAATTCAAACACAAGATATTTGTAAAGAGTGATCAACAGTACTTTCCTGTGGTGGATAAGAACAACAAACTTACTGGTATATTCTCTATAAATGATGTAAGGTCTGTCCTTTTTGATGATGAGATAAATAAGATAGTGGTAATGAGAGATATAGCAAACAGAGATATCATATATACTACGCCTTCTGAAGACCTTAGTCAGGTTATGAAAAAATTTACCATAAAAAATTTAAATAGAATCCCTGTGGTAAAAGATAGAGATCATTCTGAACTTATTGGAATGCTGGACAGAAAAGAGGTTATAGAATATTACAACCGCCGTGTAGAAGAGCTAAAGCAAAGCAAACAAGAATCTTCGTAGAGACTCCTTTGGAATCAGAAAATACCATGGAATAATAGTAAAGCAAGAAATGGACAGGAAAGATGCAATCTTAACCAATAAAAAATCCAGAATAAGTAAAGATTAAGAAATTAGCTGATTATCATCTATGAGTATCCAGATATAGGTTTAAGGCCCAAAATTTATGAAGTAAATCTGTTTTTGCTTAATAGAGGGCTTAGTTGTGATTCAGATGAGAAAATTTCAGCTTTTTTAAATTATAATATATGATATAATTGTTTTATAAACTTTATTGTCAAAGTCAGGTAAAAGATGAAAAGATTTATTCCGCTTATAATATGGTTTGTTCTGTCAGTTCCATTTCTCTATTTTGTAAAAAACTATTTGATATGTAAATTTTCTCAATATTCTCGTGAGATTTCAATTTTTAGTGCAGTCATCGTGTTGATAGTCTTCTTTGTGATCAAGGACCATGTCCTCTCTTATCCCAAAGAGAAGCAAAGTAGAAAAGAAAAGCACAAATGAAGCTAAATAAAAGATGGTTTTTAAGCCATACTTTTTTACAGCATATCCACTTAATACCAAGCCCAAAGAAGAGGCAATTCCTACGATAGCATGAAATATTCCTACTGCCTTTCCTCTCTTTTCACGAGTGGTAATATCTCCCAGAAGAGAGGTGCTTATAGTTTGAGACACACCGTTACTTATTCCAAAAAATCCTTGTAATATATAAAGCTGATGCGTTCCTTTGATTATGGTGTATAGAAAAAGTATCGCACTATTTACATAGGCAATTAAAAAGAGAAAAGGCTTTCTTCCAAGTTTGTCAGAGGACTTTCCTGCAACATAGGATGCAAGGGACTGAAAGAAAATCATTATTCCAAATGCAATGCCCAGTTTTTCCATTCCACCGCTGAGTCTTTTCACATGAATCACATAAAATGGCCCTATCAGGCCAAAAATGATGGCCCAAATAGTGCTAAGAGCAGTAAATAAAAATAGGTTCTTAGAGTTTCTGTCCAATATTTTTAAACCTGATTTCTTGTTCTATAAATTTAGGTAAGTTTTTTTCAAAAAATGGTTTCTGACAATCTAGTGTCTTAGCAGTTCCATACCTCAGATATGCTACGTATCTACATCCTCCATAGCAAAGAGGAAGATAAATACAGGAAGCACACTTTTCATTTTTCCATATATTAGTGCCGTAAATATCTGTCTTTTTAATGCCAGAAAATACATCTCCTATC
>JAMOPX010000075.1 GCA_027064285.1 Desulfobacterales bacterium
CTGCTTTTATTACTGTTACACTTCCTGGAGCCTTATCTGGTGCTTTCTCTGTCCTTGTAGCTGTAACAACTACTTCTTCCAATTTGTAAGCCTTTTCTTGAGAATAACCTTTGGCTGCAAAGAGAATCAGAACAATTAAGAATAGAAACCACTTCCTCATATCTGCCTCCTTTCCAACAAAAAAAGCCACGAAGACTTTAGGCTTCATGCCCCTTAGCCTTCGTGGCCTTTGTTTTTCTTATTTTTTATAAGTTTTTATAAGTAATAAGGGCTTCCTGCCCCAATTTCTACAGTATCTTCGTCTTTTATACTAAAGGTATTTTTTCTGTCAATAGTTAAGATGCCTTTTCATCTGTAATCACAAAACTACCCTTCAAAAAGATAGTATAATACCAATTCTACAATAGTTTTGGTATTACAAGGCGACCTACAAAAATGACAATTATTTTTTTCGTAAAATTTGTTTCTCATCGAGAATTGCTGAAAATTGCTGATTATATTTGACATGAATTGGTGCCATTGATATATTCTTTTTATTATGAAAAAGAGCATTATTTCACCACTTTGTTCTGCTTTAGTAGTTCCAGGATTTGGGCAGATAATAAATGGTCAGATAAAAAAAGGGGTTATACTGTGTGTGTCTGTTCTTGTGCTTCTCATCGCTGCGACAATAGAAACATACTTTCTTATAAAAGCATCTCTAAAAGGTCTTGCATTAAATGAACTTTATCCAGAAATGGTTATTTCTAAGTTTAAGGCGCAGGATCATACTGTGCTATGGATAATATTTATTGCATTTATTGGTATTTGGCTCTATTCGGTTATAGATGCATTTAGTGAAGGAAGAAAAATAGATCTGCAAGAAGAAAGAGGTAAAAACACTTAACAAGAAATGTATATTAGCTACAATAGTATTTGTATTGATTACAGTTCAGTGTCTTTTAGAGTTTGAGTTCTTTGAAGATAAAATCAATGTTCTAAAACTTATGCGAACTTTTTCTTCCTGCATGAGATTTGCTTATCAAAGACTTTTAGAAGGGTGGAAAAGAAAGGATCTACAGATATTGTGATGATACCATTTCAAAAGCCAAAGATATGCTTACCAGTTGTAAGAAAAGGGAGATAAATCCTATTAAAATAATCTTTGGTGGAAAGAATTTATTTGAAAAATTAAAAAAGAATCATCTACAGGGTAGGAAGAGAGAAAAACTAAAAAAGAAGTGGATAGAGATGGCAATTTAAAGAAATATGGAAAGATTTCTTTGTATTATTAAACCAATCTGGCAATAAAAGATAATACCTGTTATGGTATGTAGCTCATAAGATTATAGATCTGGTCTTAGGGAACTGGGAGAGGGTGGTGAGTAGGTTAGTTCCTGCACCTGGTGCAGGGGCTATGGGTGGCCAAAAACCGCCAGGTGGGGTTGGCCATCCTGAAAAGGCGGAATACAAATACCCCACCCAAAATTGCACTAACGTGCAGTTTTGTTAACCAGGTAGAAAAAATGAAAGCTTATCTTATAGATGAGATAAGCAAAAAAGATATGCAAAAAATAGAAGAATTTTTAAAGAACAATGCAATCTCTTCTTCTATAGAAGGATTATTTTGGATACAGATTCCAGAACAACTGCTTACAAAAGAACAGGCAGAGCATAAAGACTGTGCCCCACATATATGCGCACTCGAGTTGGGTAATAACTGGATAAAACTGGAACTCTTTGTGCGTAGTTCTAAAAGCCTGAGATGTACCTGCTGTGGTTACTGCACAAAAGAGCAGAGAAACTTCATTATAAGCTATGCAAACAGGATGATAGATTATCTGGGAGTCAGGACATAGTAAGGAGGAATTTTATGGACTACAAAGACACACTGAATCTGCCAAAGACTCAGTTTCCTATGAAGGCAAATTTAGTGAAAAAAGAGCCTGAAATGCTCAAAAGGTGGGAAAAGATAAATCTCTACAGACTCATCAGAAAAAGCTCCAAGGGAAGACCTATTTTTGTGCTTCATGATGGTCCCCCTTATGCAAATGGACACATACACATGGGTACCGCATTCAACAAGATCCTGAAGGATATCATTGTAAAATCAAGACAGATGGCAGGATATGATGCCCCATATGTGCCTGGCTGGGACTGTCATGGATTACCCATAGAACATAATGTAGACAAGGAGCTGGGAGAAAAGAAAAAGAATATGTCACCTGTAGAGATAAGGAAGTATTGCCGTGATTATGCCAAAAGATTTGTAGAGATCCAGAAGAAGGAGTTCAAAAGGCTCGGAGTATTGGGAGAGTGGGACAGTCCATATCTTACCATGAGCTATGACTACCAGGCCACTATAGTCAGAGAGTTTTCTAAATTTGCATTGAATGGCAGTCTTATAAGAAGCAAAAAACCAATATACTGGTGTATATATTGCAAGACAGCGCTTGCAGAGGCAGAAGTGGAATACAAAGAGCATGTATCTCCTTCCATATTTGTAAAATTTCGCATGATATCTGACTTGGGAATCATCTATCCAGAGCTTAAAGGAATAAAGGACATCTATATAGTTATCTGGACTACTACTCCCTGGACTATACCTGCAAACTTAGCTATTGCCCTTAACCCCTCCTTTGAATATGTAGCCGTGGATACAAAAAAGGATGGTGTAATGATACTTGCAGAAGGGCTTTCTGATATATGCATGCATGAGTTCGGATACAAAGATTATAAAGTTATAGCAAGTATTGATCCCAAAAAACTGGAGGGCTTAGAAGCAGAACATCCTCTATACAAAAGAAGTTCCAAGATTGTGCTTGCCTCCTATGTAACCTTAGATGCTGGCACAGGTTGTGTGCATATTGCACCAGGTCATGGAGAAGAGGACTATGAGACCGGCTTAAATTATGGCTTAGAAACATATTCTCCTGTAGATGATGAGGGAAGATTCACAGAAGATGTTGAATACTTTACAGGGATGCAGGTTTTTGAAGCAAACAAAGCAGTAAATCAGAAGCTTAAAGAAAAAGGTGCGCTAATCAAAGAAAATGAGATAACCCATGATTATCCTCACTGCTGGAGATGTAAAAATCCTGTAATATTCAGGGCCACTGAGCAGTGGTTCATATCAATGGAAAAAAATGATCTGAGAAAGAAGGCACTTGAAGCAATCTCTCAGGTAAAGTGGATTCCATATTGGGGAAAAGACAGGATTTACAGCATGATAGAAAACAGGCCTGACTGGTGTATATCCAGACAGAGGGTCTGGGGCGTTCCTATTACTATGTTCTACTGCAAGAAGTGCAAAAAGCCATTTCTGTCCAAGGAAGCAGCAGAGCATGTGGCAAAAAAGGTGGAAGAACACGGGGCTGACATATGGTTTACTGAGCCGGCAGAAAAACTTCTTCCAGAAGGAACTAAATGCCCTGAATGTGGAAGCCATGAATTTGAAAAAGAAAAAGACATATTAGATGTGTGGTTTGATTCAGGAGTCAGCTTTGCTGCTGTGCTGGAAAAGAGAAAGGGGCTTGTTTGTCCTGCAAACATATACTTGGAGGGAAGCGATCAGCACAGAGGATGGTTTCACAGTTCACTGCTCTGTTCTGTGGGTACGAGAGGAAAACCACCCTACAAAAGTGTCCTCACCCATGGATTTGTGGTGGATGCTCAGGGAAGGGCAATGCACAAATCTTTGGGAAATGTAATTAGCCCTGAGGATCTTGTCAGGGATTATGGTGCAGAAATCATAAGGATGTGGGTATCTGCTGAAGATTATAAGGATAATATAAGGCTTTCAAATGAGATAATGCAGAGGCTGGTAGAAGCGTACAGAAGGATCAGAAACACCTGCCGTTATCTGCTGGGAAATCTCTATGACTTTGATTCAGAAAAGGATCAGGTTTCCTACAGTGAAATGGAAGAAATAGACAGATGGATATTGCATAGGCTTCAGGAAATGAACGAAAGGGTGCAGAAAGCCTATTCAGAATTTGAGTTTCACATAGTCTATCATACACTGCATAATTTCTGTGTGCTGGATCTATCAGCCATATACTTGGACATAATAAAGGACAGGCTCTACACCTATCCTTCCAAATCATTAAAAAGACGCTCTGCCCAGACAGCAATGAACGAAATACTGGAAGTAATAGTCAGGCTCATGGCACCAGTGCTTTCCTTTACTGCAGATGAGGTATGGCAATATATGAAAGGTAAAAGAGCTGAAAGCGTGCACATGGATCAGTTTATCCCTGTAAAAGAAGAATATAAGGATCAGCAGCTCAAAGAAAGATGGGAAAAGCTTCTGGAAATAAGGGCTGAAGTAAACAAGGCCATGGAGATAGCAAGAAAAAACAAGGTAATAGGTCATTCTCTTGAGGCAGACATAACCATTGGCGCATCTTCCAAGCTTATGGAGTTTCTCCTGCCTTATAAAGACCAGCTAAAGACCATATTTATAGTCTCAAATGTAGTGCTTGTGCCCTTAGAAGATTTAAAAGAAGGATTTGAGTCTGAAGAGGTGCCTGGGCTTAAGATCCATGTAATAAAAAGCCCTCATGCAAAGTGTGAAAGGTGCTGGATTCATGACGAATCTGTGGGAAAGAATCCTTCCTATCCTGATATATGTCAGAGGTGTGTTGAGGCAATAGAGGCGATGAAATGAAAATAGGTCATGTAGTAAGCATAGTAGTATTGGATCAGCTTACAAAATACATTGTAGCCCACAGTTTAAAGATAAATCAAAGCATTCCTATCTCCGAATTTTTCAACATCACCTATATCCAGAATAGAGGGATCCTGTTCGGAGTGATGAATAACCCTTCCTTTTCTCCGTTTTTGATAATAGCTGCCAATATAATTGCGATAATAATACTGATCCTGTGGTCTCTTAAACCTGATAACAACTTCTGGACAAAGGCAGGAATAACACTGATCGTATCAGGAGCAGTAGGAAACCTAATAGACAGACTACTGTATGGTGGGGTAATAGACTTTTTAGACTTTCATATTGGCAAATATCACTGGCCTGCCTTTAATGTAGCAGACATATCTATCACAGTAGGCACAATTCTTCTGGGAATAGGCCTCCTCAAAGAGAGAAATGCATCCAGATCTTTTTAGCATAGGCTCTATAACTATTCACACCTATGGCATATTTGTGGCAGGAGGGATATTTTCTGGTGTGTTCTTAGCCATGAAGCTGGCTGAGAAAGAAGGGATCTCCTCCACCATTATCTCTGACATGTGCTTCTGGATGGTTATATCTGCAATCCTTGGTGCTAGGCTTGTTTATGTGCTGATGAACCTGCGCTATTACCTGAGGTTTCCCTTAGATATACTTCAGATATGGAAAGGAGGTCTTGTATTCTCTGGAGGACTTATCACTGCTTGTTTTGTAGGAGGATGGTACATAAAAAAATATAGATTGAGCTTCTGGCTTGTTGGAGACATAATTGCCCCATCTGTTGCACTTGGACAGGCCATAGGCAGGATAGGATGCTTTATGGCAGGCTGTTGTTATGGTAAACCAACTGATGTTCCCTGGGCAGTAACATTTCATAATCCTAATTCTTTGGCTCCCCTAAATGTACCACTTCATCCCACACAGCTTTATCACTGCTTAGCCTGTACTATCATATTCTTGTGCCTCATGATACTCAGAAAACATAAATCTTTTGAAGGACAAGTATTTTTGTGGTATCTGCTTATGCACAGTCTTCAAAGGATTATAATAGAGAGATTCAGAGGAGATCTGGTGCCGTTCATAGGTCAGATGAGTGCTACTCAGTTTATCTCTGTTGCAATACTCCTTACCTCAGGTATTATACTCATTTTGAGGGGAAGAAAATTTAAATAACAATTAACTTGAAAATTCATCTTTTGCCTCCTTACGGTCGGAGACCCCTTCCTTCAGATAAGGGGGGAGAGCGCAATTGACGATGTATTGCTATTGTGATAAAACAATTTTAATTCTAAAAGTATTTTTCAATAAAATGGAGAAGAACAGATTAAGAGATAAGATGTTAAGCACTAGCCAGCATAAACGGGCAGGGGAAGTAGTATGTCCCTTCCAGTGGGCTGTTGTCAAGCGGCCTATTATAGCAATGCTATTTAGCATCAGCTATAATCTCCTTCCCGTAGGGAGGAGTAGTCGATTACTTAGGTGTTAAAAGTAAATAAAATTATTAGAATGGGAGGTTTAGTTATGAAAAGTAGCAAATGGAGGTTAGTAATTGCCTTGTTTGTAGTTGGGATGAGCATGTGTCTTGTCTCCTGCAGTTGTCCTTCTTGCACAAAAAAGAAGGTAACACCACCGTCAGCCCAGACAGAAATTCAACCCACTGCAAAACCCCAAAAGCCAGAGGAAGAGGTTCCGCCAGTAGTTAAGGCTGAAAAGGCTGAAAAACCAGAGGTGAGTTTAGAAGAACTAAAGGCAAAAGAAGAAGAAGAGAAAAAGAAGAAATTAGAGGAAGAGATAGATGAGATTGAAAGCACCATGATACACTTTGACTTTGATAAGGCAGATCTGAAACCAGAAGCAAGAGAAATACTTAAAAAACTGGCAGAGTGGCTTCTGAAACATCCAGAGTTCAACCTGAGGATCGAAGGCTATTGTGATGAAAGAGGAACAGAGGAATATAACCTTGCACTGGGACAAAGAAGAGCAGATGCAGCAAAGAAGTATCTTGTAGAGCTGGGTGTGTCTCCTGAGAGGATCACAACTATCAGCTATGGAGAAGAAAATCCCATTGATCCGCGTCACTGTGAAGATGCATGGGCAAAGAATAGAAGAGATGAGTTTAAGCTCATAAGCAGCAAGTGATGTTTCTAAAAAATATAGGCAAGAGGAGGTGGAAATGGGGTATTGTTACCCTGTTTCTGCTTCTTTTTTCCTCCTGTGCCACCCAGACTCAAGTAAACAGTCTGAGCCTGAGAGTTGCTCAGTTAGAGTCCCATCTCTACTCGAGAGAAAAATATATAAACAAAAGCATTAACCAAAAGATAAACAAAAATGTGCTGTACCTCAGAAAAAACATCGCAGACCTTAAGGCAGATTTAGATTCTATAAAAGAAGATATAAACAGCGTAAGGGGAAAGACAGAGGAAAACAGAGCCATAATCAAACAGATAATGGAATCAGACCTTGCAAAGATTGAGCAGATAAGTCAGCAGTTGGAACAGATTTCTCAGAGGCTCTCCAAGCTGGAAGGACAGATAAAACAGGTGCAGGATTATCTTGGCCTTACAGAACAGATTACGCAGAAAACAGCAAAAAAATCTGCTTCAAAAAAAGCTACTCTCCAGAAAAAAGAGGACATCTACAGCAGTGCATATTCCTTATATAAACAGGGAAGATATAATGAAGCAATACTTACTTTTAAGGCCTTTCTAAAAGAATATCCCAAGTCTAGCCTTTCTGATAATGCATGGTTCTGGATAGGCGAGTGCTATATGGGGCTAAAGAAATATGAAAAGGCCATACTTGCATACTACGAGGTCATAAAGAAGCATCCCAGAGGGAACAAGGTCCCTTCTGCCATGCTGAGGCTGGCTCAGGCATTCTTAAAGATAAATGATAAGACTAGTGCAAAGGTAATGCTCAGAAGACTTACAAAAAAGTATCCCCACTCAAATGAGGCAAAGATAGCAAGAAAGCTTTTGAAAAACTTGTAGTATTCTGCAAAATTGGTATAACTATAGTATAACTATAGAAAGTCCCGCAGTTTTATAGCAACATCTCTTAAATTCTTTAGCCAGTCTTCTGCGAGCGGATCTATGGTTATGAGCTTTATTTCCAGCTCCTTTTCAATAATGTGAGCAGATTTTTTTGAAAACTGAGGTTGCACAAAGATTGCCTTGATCTTAGCTCTCTTGCAGTAAGAAATGAGCTTGGCAAGTTTTAAGACAGATGGCTCTTTTCCTTCCTCTTCAATAGCAATCTGCTTCAACCCATATCTTTCAGCAAAATATCCCCAGCAGGGGTGATATACCAGCAAAGGTCTTCCCTTTTTGGATTTCAATATATTGGCTATCTCTTTGTCCAATGCATCTATCTGCAGAAGAAATTCCCTCAAATTATTTTCATAAAAATCCTTATTGGCCGAATCTATTTTTTCTAAGCTCTTAACTATAACTTCTGCCTGTTTTTTTACAAGAGGAGGAGAGAGCCAAATATGGGGATCTCCATTTCTTTTTTTTATGCCTTTATCTGTGTGAACAATAATAAGCTTTTTGTTTAAACACATAAACCTCTTAAGCCATACCTTTTCAAATGGAACTCCTATAGCAAAATAGATACGGGCCCTTTCCACCTGAACTATCTGGCTTGGCTTAGGCTCATAGGTGGCAGGATTATACCCCGGAGGCACTAATACCACCACATTCACTTTATTTTTGGCGATCTTTTTTACAAAAAATCTCTGAGGAAGAATACTTACCGCCACATTTACAACTGCATAGCAGGGAGACACAAAAAGCAATGAGACAAAAAACCATATCTTAAAGCACCTCAAAAGCACGACCTGCTGCCTCTATAGTGTATTCAAGTGCTTCATCAGTGTGTACATAGGAGACAAAAATCGCTTCAAAAGGAGATGGGGCAAGATATATGCCACTTAAAAGCATTTCTTTGTAGAATCTTTTAAACTTATCTGCATCACTCTTTTTGACTGATTCAAAGTCAACTACTTTCTGATCCGTGAAAAACACAGATCCCATAGATCCTATCTTGTTTACTGTAACAGAGACGCCTTTTTCTTTTGCTTTTCTCTCTATACCCTCAAAGAGTATCCTACCTTTTCTTTCAAGGTCTTGATACACAGATCTGTCCTTTAACACCCTCAAGGTAGCAATACCAGCCATCATTGCCACAGGATTTCCAGAAAGCGTGCCAGCCTGATAAACACTTCCCTCTGGAGAGATGTGCTTCATTATCTCATTTTTTCCACCATAAGCACCTACAGGAAAACCCCCACCTATTATCTTTCCAAGACATGTAAGATCTGGCTGTATACCAAAAAGCTCTTGCGCTCCACCAGAAGATACCCTGAATCCAGTGATAACCTCATCAAATATGAGCAATGCACCATATCTTTCTGTGATGTCTCTGAGGCCTTTTAAAAAACCTTCTTTTGGAAGCACTACTCCCATGTTGCCTGCAATTGGCTCTACTATGACTGCTGCCACCTGCTCCCCTATTTTATCAAAGACCACTTCCACACTGTTTAGATCATTATATGGAAGAGAAATAGTATGCTTTGCCACATCTTCTGGTATTCCCGGACTCCCTGGAATACCAAAGGTAGCAACTCCAGATCCAGCAGCAACCAAAAGGCTGTCTGAATGGCCATGATAACATCCATCAAACTTCACAATCTTTTGCCTGCCTGTATATGCCCTTGCAAGTCTTATTGCGCTCATGGTTGCCTCGGTACCGGAGTTTACCATGCGGACCATCTCCACAGATGGGATCATCTCTACAATCATCTCTGCCATCTCTACCTCAAGCTCGGTTGGTGCACCAAAGCTTGTGCCATTCTGGATAGCCTCTTTTATTGCTTCCAGTACAACAGGATGAGCATGTCCAAGAATAAGAGGTCCCCACGAACACACATAATCTATGTATCTGTGTCCATCCACATCCCATATATAACAGCCCTGCCCTTTTTGAATGAACAAGGGGTCTGAATCTACAGACTTTGCTGCTCTTACAGGGCTGTTAACTCCCCCAGGAATAAGCTCTTTTGCTCTCTTGAACAGCTCAGCAGATCTATTTCTATTCATCAGAAATACCTCATACTTGTCTTTTTGTATTCCCTTTCACTAAAAAGAAGCACATAATCTTTTATATTTACCAGCTCAGCCATCTTTTTGGCAATCTTGTAACAATTCTCTCTTGTGTCAGCATGTATCATTGTATAAAGGTTATATGGCCAATCTTTATAAGAAGGCCTCTGATAGCAATGAGTAACCTCCTTGAACTCGGAAAATATATTTCCGATCTCATCTATCCTCTTCTCTGGCACAATCCATGCCACCATAGCATTGGCACTAAATCCTGCTATCTGATGCCTCAGGGTTGCACCAAATCTCCTCAGAATCTTTTTTTGCTTCAATACCTTTATCCTGCGGATAAACTCCTGCTCAGAGATTCCTATTTGTGAAGCCATAAGCGCAAAAGGCCTGGGCACAAGAGGAATGTCTCCCTGAATCAGTCTTATAACTGCCTTGTCCACCTCATCTATCATCTGCGGGCCTTCCCTTTGCAATGGCATCCATTAATTCTTCATCTGCATCTTTATAACCCAGCTGTCTTCTGACCATCCTCAAAAGATGTAAAGCACGAAACGGCTTTACTACAAATGCATTTGCACCAGCTTCCATCACTGCTGGCGCTTCCATATAATCATCCACAAAGCAAACTATAGGAATAGAAGGAAACATTTGTCTAACCTGTCTTATAAACTCCACACCACTCATCCTCGGCATTGTATGGTTGGTAAGAATTATATCATACTTTCCCTTGTTTTTCTCTAACAGCTGGATACCAAAAATGCCATCCAATGCCCAGTCCACATTAAAGAAGTAATCCAGAACAGTATATAAGACATTCATCACTAAGTCGCTTTCCTCAACTACAAGTATATTATTCTTTTTTACCTCTTCTTTCATGACTTATGCTCCACTCAATTATTCAATTATATCAATACCGCTTATGCATTCGACTTATAAATTTTCAACTGGGAAACTATCATCTACCAAAATAAGATTATATACAAATTTTCTAAAAGGTTATTTTAAACCAGTATTGATATAATTATCTTACTTAAGAGAAATTCTTTAGAATCAACGCCACTTAACAATTCTTCTAACTCCTTGCGCATCTTTTGACTTGCTCCTTATGTTTTAGTTTTGGATGCTTTACAATTATATATAACCTTAGGCCACCCTTTTTTACAGGAATCATAGGACATAACTTCTTCAGTATACCTAAATCAGCTTAATATACAACCTTTAGTTGTCCTCATCTGTAATCACAAAACCATCCCTCAAAAAGATAGTATATAGTATTCCGCAAAATATCAAATTTTGCGGAATACTATAATACAAATACCAATGAGGCGTTCACTTTATAAATTTTCCATAAGGAACTATCAGTCAGCCATTTGTTTTTTGATGATAAAATTATATAGAAATTTCTTAAAGGATTATTTTAAACCAGTATTTGTATTACAGATGAGCCTTTTAAATATGGCTTTGATATAGGGAGATGAGCAATTAGTATAATCTTATTTCCAGCCAAGAAATTTAGTAGGTGATAGCTTCTTATTCGAAAATTTATAAGGTGAATGCATAATCGGTATTAGTATAACAACAAGTTCCACTTGACTGCTATTTCGCTCGAGCTTATAGTGTAGATGAGTTTAGACAATTTATAGGATTATGCCAGAGATAAGAAATTTCAGTATTATTGCACACATAGATCACGGAAAATCTACCCTTGCAGACAGACTGATAGAAAAGGCAGGGCTTATAAACGAGCGCAATCGGGTAGATCAGATACTGGATAACATGGATATTGAAAGGGAAAGGGGAATAACCATAAAAAGTCAGGCAGTAACCCTTCCCTACAGATCAAAGGATGGAAAGGAGTATGAACTGAATCTAATAGATACTCCTGGTCATGCTGACTTTTCCTATGAGGTTTCCAGAGCCCTTGCCTCATGTGAAGGCGTGCTCTTGGTCATAGATGCATCTCAGGGGGTTCAGGCACAGACTGTAGCAAACATGTATGCTGCGGTGGAGCATGATTTGGAAATAGTGCCTGTTATAAACAAGATAGATCTTCCCTCTGCTGACATAGAGCGGGTAAAAGAGCAGATAGAAGAAGAGCTCGGCCTTGATCCTGATATGGCCATACTCTGCTCTGCAAAAGAGGGAATAGGAATAGAAGATGTCTTTGAGGCAATAGTAAAGTATATTCCTCCACCATCAGGAAGCGCTGAGGATCCCTTAAGGGCACTCATATTTGATGCACAGTATGATCCTTACAGAGGAGTAATAGTAAGCTGTAGGGTATTTTCTGGTCGGATAAAGCCAGGGGACACCATACTTCTCATGTCCAATGGAGCAGAGTACAAGGTGGAAGAGGTGGGAATATTTAGATTGGAAAGGCAAAAAAAGAACTTTCTTTCTGCAGGAGAAGTGGGCTACATTATTGCTGGAATAAAATCAGTTAGAGACACAAGGATAGGCGATACCATTACTCATGCTGACAGGCCTGCTTCAGAGCCTCTTCCTGGTTTTAGAGAAGTAAAGTCTGTGGTGTTCTCTTCTATTTATCCTATTTCCTCTGAAGACTACAATGAGCTTGCTGATGCCCTTGATAAATACAAGCTCAATGATGCTGCTATTGTTTTTCAAAAAGACTCATCTCCTGCACTTGGTATGGGATTTAGGTGTGGTTTTTTGGGCTTGCTTCACTTAGAGATCGTGCAAGAAAGACTTGAGAGAGAATACGGGCTTTCCATAATCATGACCCCGCCTTCTGTTCAGTACAAGTTTTTATTGAAGAACGGGGAAGAAATAGTGATAGATAATCCTGCGAGCTATCCTGATCCTTCAAAGATACAGAAGTCTTTTGAACCCTATATAAAAGCCTCCATTATTATTCCAGACAAATATATCGGGCCTGTTATGGATCTTTGTCGTGAAAGAAGAGGTGAAAATGTAAGGTTCGATTATATATCTAAGGGCAGGGTTGAAGTAAAAGCAGACCTTCCATTAGCAGAGATCTTGTATGACTTTTATGACAAACTAAAGAGTATTACTCGTGGATATGGTTCATTTGACTATGAAATAGCTGACTACAGAGAAAGCGATCTTGTAAAACTGGATATACTTGTAAATGGTAAGAAGGTAGATGCATTGTCCCAGATTGTGCACAGAAGCAAGGCAAGACAGAGGGCACTTAGGATATGTGAAAAATTAAAAGAGGAGATTCCAAGACATCTGTTTAAGATAGCTATTCAAGGGGCAATAGGTGGAACAATAATTGCCAGAACCACGATACCCCCTTACAGAAAGGATGTTACAGCAAAGTGTTATGGAGGAGATGTAACCAGAAAGAGAAAGCTTTTGGAAAAGCAGAAAAAAGGAAAAAAGAGAATGAAGATGATAGGATCTGTAAACATCCCGCAGAGTGCATTTGTGTCGGTATTAAGTTCTGAAAAATAAAATTTTATGAAACAGGACAATTTTTTCACCTCTATAAAAGAGCTGTTAGTCCAGATAAATGAAGCGCTTCCTTTTGATCTAAAAGATGGAGAGATATGGAAGCTGTGGAAGAATGTAGTGGGAGAATATACAGCCCTTCACACTCGGCCTGTGAGTATAAGAGATAGGGTGCTTACCGTAGAGGTTTCTTCTCCTATATGGTTGCAGGAGCTAAGATATAAAGAAAAAGAGATCAGTGCAAAACTGAATGAGATGTTGAAAAGAGATGCAGTAGAGAAAATAAGATTTCAGATGAACAAAAGATGAGAATGTTTGTATTTAGATAGATATAAGAGTGTTCATTTAAAGATAGATAAAAATTTTTGCTGATATTGTGCAAGAAAGTTTCACATCGCCTTTTGTTCTCTGAATGCAGATGCTTATATTTCTAAAAGAAAATCTCCGGAAGCCATTAAAAGAGATAACAAAATTACTTCATCTGTATTATGAGACATTAAAGAAATGGTGGAAGAAATACGAAGAAATACAAGGAACTGTCAGTCAGCTATTTGTTTGTTGATGATAAACTTATATGGAAATTTCTTAAAGGAGTATTTTAAACCAGTATCAGTATTAAAAGAAGATCCATTCCAGGTCACAAAATAAGAGATTAATATGGATGATAAAAAAAGATTCTTTATGTTATTTGTATCTATTTTTTTTATTTTTGCCATATTTCGTTTTACCCCTTTAAAGGATTACACTACATTAGATCGAATTCGTGGGATTAAAAAGATAGTGGAATTATATCCATACAAAGGTGTTTTTTTGTTTCTGACAATCTCTTTTCTTTTTGTAATTGTAGGGGTTCCCAAATCAATTATTTGCATTGGAGGAGGATTGATATTTGGATTTTGGAAGGGGCTCCTGTTGGCAAGTACAGCAGTTATAGCAGGATCTTTTACAATTTTTATAATCGCTCGCTTACTTGGAGCTCCATTTTTTTATAAAAGGCTAAAAAAATATCTCACAGTCATAGAAAGATACAAAGGAAATCAATTCATAACGGTGCTTTTGTTAAAACAGATTCCCTTACCTTGTCTTTTAAATAATACCCTTTTAGGGCTTACCCCTGTTTCCATTCCTATGTTTTTGTTAGGCTCTCTTGTGGGACAGCTTCCTTCCAATATAGTATTTACACTCTATGGAAGCAGTGTTCACGGAAATACATTATTAAAAATCTTCCTTGCTACTATCATAATTATAGCCTTATTTATCTGTGTTAGGTATTTAGGCTCAAAGTCAAAATTGCTAAAAGAGTTTTAGTATTCCGAAATTTGATATTTTGCGTAATACTATATTTCCTCCATTTTAACTCCTCTTGAAAGAGAAAGTGCTTCTCGCCGTGAAATGTTCTTTAATATTTAGACAACAAATTATCCATTTTTTGTTCATATTGCTTGCAACTTTATTGTATCCCTTGCCATAATAGACTTTATCAAGTGAAGTGTATTTCAATTTTTTGGGACATGTTATAAAATTCAACACAAAAATAGATAAACACAGCACAGTTCAAAGCAAAGATAGTATTTGAAGCAGCGAAAGAAGATAGGAATATAGTTATACCAAGACTATTTTAAAATTTTTCTAAAGAAAAATTTTATTGAATTTTTTACTGTAAAAAAGATAGATGGCTTTATTGTGAGCAATTGGTATAAGATGAATGCATAATAGATAGTTCACTGTCTATTTGCATATACCCTTTTCAGCAAGAAAATGATAGAGCTTGCATCTTCCAAGATCACAAGCATGCTTTGCATCTTCACAGGCTTCTTTATTTTTACCTAAGCGGGAGTAAACTCGCACCCTGTTTTCATAAAAGACCGGCTTTTCAGGATCCAATTCTATTGCCTTGCTAAAGTCAGAGAGAGCCTTTTTATACTCTTTGCAGCTATAATAGGCAGTTCCTCTGTTGTTATACATAACTGCATCTTCAGGAAACAGCTCAATAGCCTTACTATAATCCTGAATAGCCTTTTTGTAATCTTTTAGATTATCATAACTTAGTCCTCTATAAAAATAAGCAGATGCAAAACCAGGTCTCATGTTAATTGCTTTATCAAAATCAGCGATTGCCTTTTTCCACTGTCCTATACAAAAGTATGCATGTCCTCTTTCATGATATTCCACAGCATTCCTTGGATTCAGCTTTATGACGCTCATGATGTACACAGAAAATACTCTTGGATCCAGTCTTACAGCCTCTCCTATGTCTCTATCTGCCTTTTTCCACTCACACAGATCTTCATAAGTGAGTCCTCTCTGTAGATACGCATAGGCGTAATATGGCTTAATCTGGATAGCCTTATTAAAATTTTTGAGCGCCTTTTTGTATTCTCCCATATATCGATATGCTATTCCTCTGTTACAATAGGCTTCAGCCAAAGAAGGAGAAAGTTTAATAGCTTTATTCAGTTCGTTAATCGCTCTTTTATATTTCCCCAAGCAAAAATAGGCCTTGCCTAAGTTTACATACGCAAGGGAGAAGTTAGGCACAATCTTTACTACATCCTCAAAATCAGATATTCCTTTTTTATACTTACCTATACCACAAAATGCTATACCCCTGTTGTTATAAGCATCTATATTATATGGGGAAAGCTTAATGGCCTTATTCAACTCTTTTAAGGCCTTTTTGTGCATTCCCAAATAATTATAAGAATAGCCTTTATTTACATAGGCCATGGAACGCATTGCATCTAGTTTTATTGCTTTTTCATAATCTTTTATGGCATCCTGATAATGCCCCAGCTCATCTCTCACACATCCTCTTAGATAAAAAGGTAGCCCCCACTTGGGAAACATCTTTATTATATCTGCATAAAGATCAAGTGCTTCATAATAAGATTTCTTCAAGTCAGTCAGCATAACTGCTTTGCTAAGAAGCTCTATTGCCTTCTCTTCCTTTTCATTCACAGAAGTATCTTCTTTTTTGTTAAGCTCAAAACTCCATGACACTTTATTTTTTGGCCTTTTTTTTAGAGCTCTTTTCTTAAATAGCTTTATATCCTTTTCCTTTTCTTCTTTAAAAAAAGCAGCTCCCAAGACCCTTACAGCACAAGAAAGATGATAAAAGGAATTGATTTTATCAGGCGTGTTTAATGGAGATATCTTGTACTCCTTTAACCAGAACCAGAGTTCAGAGGTATTCACATGCATCTGCTCCCAGGTTAGAAAAATGGCAATCAGCTGAGAAATGGCTTTTAACTTCATGAATATAGGACCTTTTCTATTCCACAACTTTGACTTTTTATCATCTGTCAGAGTTCTCAGTTCAAATCCCTTTATTACTGCAACATCTTTGGTTTTTCTTACCTCTGAAACAATAGATAGAACAAAAACTTGGGAATTATTTTTAAACATCTGCTGAATAGAAACTCCTATATCCAGCAAGGCCTTGCCAAGTGGTGTATTCTTTATCCCTTCATTCATATAAACATCAAAAAAACCTTTTTCCTTACTTGGCGTTAGTGTTACATAAGGCGACTTTCCATAGATAAATACAGATCTGAAAGCAACGCACAGCTCATCCAAAGTAATTTGAGGACCAGCAGGATCATTAATCCCGATGATTATAAAGTCCTTTTTCTTCTTGTCGTATATAAATCCTCTTATGTCAGTAATATTGCCTAAGTAATATACTTCAAGTGGTAGCTGAGTTCTGTTGTTCAAAGAAAGAATCATTTGTTTTGCTTTTTTCATAGAAAAGGCTATATATTTCTGAGCATACGAGAGAGAACAGCAAAGAAAAAATACACTAAAAAGAACAACAAAAGCCAACTTCTTCATAATACAGACCCTTTTCCAAAAATATGAAAGAAAAACAATTTGTTATTACCCTTATAGTTATCCAGGGAATTATAGGTTTTATCCCTCTCCCTCTCCATTGTCTACCTACATCAGTCATCAGTCCAAATCTGGATTCGTCATAAAAAAAATTCTTTATTTGGATTCTCTGTTGCTATCTCTTTAAATCTCTTTTCTTTGAATTCTCTTTCTTCCCTTTCATCCTTTTTCACATTTTCACCGGCCGTCCCACTTTCTTCTTTGCTCCTATCCTCTTCAATAAATTTGATATCCCCTGTTGGCAGTATTCGATTCCAAATCTCTCATATATCCACTTCATCATCTCTTTCTGACTGCTAAATCCTTT
>JAMOPX010000076.1 GCA_027064285.1 Desulfobacterales bacterium
ATCTCTTAAACAAGCTTTCATTCATAGGAGCGACCCCTTATTACATATTTCAGTGCAGACCAACTGCTGGAAATAGTGCTTATTCAGTTCCAGTGGAAGAAGGCTTGCAGATATTTGAAAAGGCAAAGGTGTCTTTATCAGGTTTGGCTAAGAGGGCAAAATTTGTTATGTCTCATATGACAGGCAAGATAGAAATTTTAGGGATTGACAATAGTTTTATATATATGAAATATCATAGATCACCTGATCAGAGAGTAGGTGATATTATGAAATTTGAAAGAAATCCAAAAGGGTATTGGCTTGAGGACTTCAAGCCGGTATCTCAATAAAAAACAAAAGGAGGGAGAAAGATGGAAATAGAACAAGTAAAAAAAGTAGGTGTATTAGGTGCTGGGTCAATGGGTAGTGGAATAGCTCAGCTTTTTGCTCAATGCGGTTTTGAAGTGGTAATAAGGGACATAAAGCAGGAGTTTGTGGACAGAGGTATAAAGATAATAGACGGGACATTGGGTAAACTGGTACAAAAGGGCAAGATGAGTGAAGATGACAAGGCAGCTATAATGGGAAGGATCAAAGGCACAGTAGAGATGTCTGATTTGAAAGATGTAGATTTTGTTGTAGAAGCAGTTATAGAAGATCTAGATCTTAAAAAGCAGGTTTTTAAAGATCTGGATGAGCTTACTAAAGATGATGTTATATTAGCCACAAATACCTCTTCTCTTTCTATCACAGAAATCGCTGCTGCTACAAAGAGACCTGATAAGGTAGTCGGAATGCACTTTTTTAATCCTGCGCCTGTAATGAAGCTTGTGGAAGTAATAAAAGGAGCTTTAACTACTGATGAATCTGCTCAGTTTGTAAGAGATCTTGCAGAAAAGAAGCTTGGTAAAGTGACAGTTCTGGTAAAAAAGGATGTTACAGGATTTATTGTAAATCGTCTTATGATCCCTTATCTTATGGAAGCTGTAAAGGTATATGATGAGGGTATAGCCAGCATTGAAGACATAGACAAGGCAGTAAAGTTCGGACTTAATTATCCAATGGGGCCATTTGAACTGATGGACTTTACTGGTGTGGATATAAGCTATTATGTAAATGAGGTATTTAGAAAAGAACTGCCTGCTGAGCTTAAACATACCACCCCATTTTCTTTAAAACAGATGGTAAGGGCTGGAAGACTTGGAAGAAAAACAGGTGCTGGTTGGTATGATTACAGTAAAAAATAAGGAGGTGAACTTGGGATGGCAGATTTTCAAGACATAATATTCCAGAAAGAAGATGGTATTGTTACTATTACAATAAACAGACCGCCTATGAATCCTATGAGATATAGGACATATGCAGAATTTCATAAAGCAGCAGACCTGATAAGTGCGGATGAAGAAGTAAGAGCTGTAATAATTACTGGTGCAGGAGATAAGGCATTTAGTGCAGGAGGTGATGTTAAGGCATTTTATGAACTGGGAGACTCTGTAGATAATGTGAGAGAGTATGTGAACAACGCTAGTCTTGCCCTTAGAAAAATAAAGGACTTGGAGGTGCCGGTTATTGCTGCTGTAAATGGGATTGCAATGGGTGGTGGAATTGAGCTTATGTGTGTGTGCGATTTTAGAATCGCGTCAGAAAAGGCTATTTTTAGTCAAGCAGAAATAAATATTGGTCTTATCCCCGGGACAGGAGGCACAATAGAGCTTCCCTATATAGTTGGATGGGCAAAGGCAAAAGAGATGGTCATGCTTGGTAGACAATACAGTGCTCAAGAGGCACTTGATATGGGACTTGTAATGAAGATAGTGCCTCCTGATAAGGTAATGGATGAGGCAAAGGCTTTGGCAAAAGAGCTTATGTCAAAACCAAGAACTGCACTTAGGCTTGCAAAACACATGTTAAATACTGGAATAAACTTAGATCTTATGAGTGCTAGAAGGATGGAAATAGAGTTCTTCAACCTGACTTATATGACAAAGGATGCAAAGGAAGGTCTGCGTTCTATTATTGAGAAAAGAAAACCTGAATACAAAGGAGAAGAACTTATTCAAGCAGTAAAGGAAGGTATGGAATACAAACGGAGTTGATGATGGAAGAAGGGGCTCTAAGCCCCTTCAAAAATGGGAGGCGGAGATGGCTTATAGAAATGTGAATGACAGCACAAAAGAGATGCTCCTATCAAAGGCGATTGATCTGTTTTATGAAAAGGGATATGCAGCTGCGTCTGTAAGAGAGATAGTAAAAGCAGTTCGGGTAAGTAATTCTATCCTTTATCATTATTTCAAGGATAAAAATGAGCTTTTGTACACCATTATAGAAAGAACAGGCAGAGAATTAATAAAAGCACTGAGGAAGATCCAAGAAGAGGTTAAGGATCCTGTAGAGGCATTATCTCAGATGATCCTTACTCAGGTGAGTATTGTAAAAGAGAGGAAAAAAGAGGCAAAGATATTTTTGGAAGAGCAGTATCAGCTAAATGATATCTATAAGAAAAAGATCCTGGATCAGCATAGAGAGATCTATGGAATTTATAAAAAACAATTAGAGCTTCTGGAAAAAGAGGGAAAGTTGAGAGATGTAAACAAGACAGTGGCAAACTTTGCCATAAATGCAATGATGAACTGGTCCTATAGATGGTATAAAGAATGTGGGCCATTTTCCATAGAAGAAGTGGCAAATGCCATCAAGGATATTTTTTTTTATGGGATATTGAAAAGAGGATAAAATTTTGATATTGACAAGAACGAACGTTCGAATTTATAGTTTATCATCAAAAAAAAATAGCGAGGGGGAGTCATGAAAGGAGTCGGTGAATGGATTAGAAGACATGCTCTTTTGTTATTTGTTTTTTTAACTATTTTGATGTTGGGAGCAGGTGTTTACTATGTCTTATATACAGGAGAGCAGGTAAAGCAAAAAGAGATAAAAGTTAAAAGGAAATACTGGCATCATAATCTATTGGCAGTAGATTATGGAGATAAAGATAACCTATGGGCAGTAGGTTATAGAGGAATAATATTGCATTCAGATGACAGTGGAAAGCACTGGAAAAAACAACATTCAAAAACTATTGCTACCCTTGCTGATGTAGATTTTATTAATGCAAAAGAAGGATGGGCAGTTGGCCAATGGAGGACTATCTTACATACTTCTGATGGAGGAAAACATTGGGAAAAACAAAATCCTCCAAAAGACTTAGATCCAGAGGCTTATCTGTGTTCTGTGCAATTTCTGGATGACAAAGAAGGATGGGCATGTGGAAATATGGCAGCTCTTATACATACAGTAGATGGAGGAAAGACATGGGAAAACTTTGACATGACTAAGTATGTAGAAGATTGGGGAACTCAGTTCAATGATGTATTCTTCTTAGATAAGAATGAAGGCTGGC
>JAMOPX010000077.1 GCA_027064285.1 Desulfobacterales bacterium
CCAAATAATATGCATTTTGACTCTACAAGGGCTCATGTCATAGATAAAGGCGGAATACCTGTGGATTTAGCTATAGATGAGGCATATGACATAGAAAATGAACATCCCTTTAAAGGAAATATGGATATAAACAAGCTGGAAGACTTTATAAAGAGGGTAGGAAGAGAAAAGATTCCTCTTATCATGATCACCCTTACTAATAACACAGGCGGTGGTCAACCTGTCTCTATGAAGAATATAAGAGAAGTAAAAGAAGTAGCTAAGAAGTATGATATTCCTCTTTTTTTTGATGCAGCACGCTTTGCAGAAAATGCTTTCTTTATAAAAGAAAGAGAGCCTGAATTTAAGCACAAAAGCATAAAAGAGATAGTTTTTGAAATGATGAGCTATGCAGATGGATTTGCTATGTCATGTAAAAAAGATGGCTTGGTAAACATTGGCGGTCTTTTGGCTATGCGGGATGAAGCTCTTTTTGAAAGAGCAAAACAGCTTCTCATACTTATGGAAGGTTTTCCTACATATGGTGGACTTGCTGGAAGGGATTTGGAAGCCTTAAGCATAGGCTTAAGAGAGGTGATAGATGAGATATATCTTCGCTGGAGAGTAGGTCAGGTCAGATATCTTGGAGAAAGGCTAAAAGATGCGGGAATCCCTATTGTCCTTCCTATAGGAGGACACGCAGTCTATATAGACATAAAAAGGTTTCTTCCACACATTCCTCAAAGCCAATTTCCAGACAATGCCTTTGCAACAACTCTTTATTTGGAAGCAGGAATAAGAAGTGCTGCACTTGGAAGCACAGCATTTGCAGAAAAAGATAAAAAGACAGGAGAAGTTAAATATCCAAAGTTAGAGCTTGTAAGATTGACTATACCAAGAAGGGTCTATACAAATAGCCATATGGACTATGTAGCAGAAGCAGTAATAGAGCTTTATCAAAAAAAAGATCAAATAAAAGGACTAAAAATGGTATATGAGCCTGAAGTGATGAGACATTTTTCTGCAAGATTTGAGCCTATAGGATAAAAAAATGGAATTTCAGCCATCTTATCATCAGTTTAAATCCATAGCTAAGAAGGGAGCTATTATCCCAGTTTATAGAGAATTTTTGGGAGATATAGAAACCCCTGTTTCTGTATATTTCAAGATAAAAGACAAAAGTTTTTCATATCTTCTTGAAAGTGCAGAACTTGGAGAAGAAGGAAGATACAGCTTTATTGGCTATAAACCTTATCTCATAGTAAAGGCATATGATAAAGAGGTGCATGTAGATTGTGAGGGAAACAAAAAGATTATTCAGCATGCTGGAAATCCTTTTGATATACTCAGATCTATTATGAAAGGATTTAAACCTGTAAGTATTCCTGAACTTGCTCCTTTTCAGGGTGGATTTGTGGGATATGTGAATTATGACCTTATCAGAAAATGGGAAAGACTTCCTATGCTTTCTGCTGCATCTGCGAGTCTTCCTGAATTTATATTTGTGGTGTCAAGAAGGCTTATTGTCTTTGATCATCTTACTCATACCATAAAGGTGGCAAGCTTTGCTTACATAGAGGATGAGACTGCAGCAGAAGAGATATATAAAAAAGCATGTAAAGACATAGAAGATACTATAAAAGAACTAAGAGCGCCTCTTCCAAATATATGTGATGGAACTTCTGTTTATGTATCAGAGCTAAGGTCTAATTTTAAAAAGCATGAATTTGAACAGATAGTAAAAAAGGCAAAAGAGTATATTGTTTCAGGAGATATTATACAGGTAGTTCTTTCTCAAAGGTTTTCAGGTGAGATCAGAGGAGATGATTTTCAGCTATACAGACATCTTAGAAGCATTAATCCATCACCATATATGTTTTACCTAAACTTTGGAAAGATAAAGATGATAGGTGCATCTCCTGAGACCTTGGTAAAACTGCGGGACAAAAAGATAGAGGTAAGACCAATAGCAGGAACAAGGCCAAGAGGAAAGGACATAGAATCAGACAAGGCTCTTGAGATGGAGCTTATATCTGATCCAAAAGAAAGAGCAGAACATATAATGCTTGTGGATCTGGGAAGAAACGATGTGGGAAAGGTATCTGTGGCTGGTACTGTTAGGGTGCCAAGACTTATGGAAATAGAGAAATACTCCCATGTGATGCATATAGTATCTGTGGTGGAAGGGATAAAAAGGGATGATGTAGATGAATTTGATGTGTTTATGGCAACATTTCCTGCAGGCACAGTTTCTGGAGCACCAAAGATCAGAGCAATGGAGATAATAGCAGAGCTGGAAGGAAGTGCAAGAGGTCCTTATGCTGGGGGTGTGGGATACTTTGGATTCAATGAGAATATGGACTTTTGCATCACCATAAGAACAATTGTTGTGATAGATGATAAAGTATTTGTGCAGGCAGGAGCTGGAATAGTTTATGATTCCATTCCAGAGATGGAGTATGAGGAGACTATAAGAAAAAGCGGGGCAATGTTTAAGGCAATAGAAAAGGCTACTGGAAAAGAAAGGATATTTTCATGATACTCATGATAGACAACTATGACTCTTTTACTTACAATCTTGTGCAGGCATTAGCAGCCTTAGGAAAAGAGATAGTTGTCTATAGAAATGACCAGATAAGCATAGATGAAATAGAAAAACTTAAACCTGCCTGTATAGTTATCTCTCCTGGTCCTGGAACACCATCTAAGGCTGGAATTTCTGTAGAGCTGATCAAAAGATTCGCTTCCAAAATTCCTATCTTAGGTGTGTGTCTTGGACATCAGGCAATTGCAGAGGCATTTGGCGGAAAGATAGTAAGAGCACCCAGAATAATGCATGGAAAGACATCTCTTATTTATCATGATGGAAAAACTATCTATAAAGGTCTTCCAAATCCATTTGAAGCTGTAAGATATCACTCTTTGATTGTGGAGAAAAAGAGCCTTCCATCCTGTTTTGAGATTAGTGCTTGGACAGATATGGATGAGATAATGGGAATAAGGCACAAAGAATATCCTGTAGAGGGAGTTCAGTTTCATCCTGAATCCATAATGACAAAAAAGGGAAATGAATTGCTTAAAAACTTTGTGGAAGGTGTTGCAGGGCTATGATTCCTCAACTTCTGGCAAAACTTGTAGAAAAAAAAGATCTATCTGAATCAGAGATAGAAAAGGCATTTGAGTTTATCATGGATGGAAAGGCAACGCCAGCCCAGATAGCTGCCTTTATTACTGCTCTCAGGATGAAAGGGGAGACAGTGGAAGAGATATGTGGTGCAGCAAAGGCTATGATAAAAAAAGCGCATACAGTTCATATAAGAAAAGAAAAAGAAGATATCTTGCTCGATGTGTGTGGCACAGGAGGAGATGCACATAATACATTTAACATATCTACTGCATGTGCATTTGTGCTTGCAGCAGGAGGAATAAAGGTTGCAAAGCATGGAAACAGATCTGTATCCAGCAAATGCGGAAGTGCAGATGTATTAGAAGCGCTTGGAGTAAAGATAGAGCTTTCTTCTGAAGCTGTTAAAAGATGCATAGAGCAGATTGGAATTGGCTTTCTTTTTGCTCCTTTATTTCATCCTGCTATGAAATATGCCGCTCTTCCAAGAAGGGAGATAGGTATAAGGACAATATTTAATATACTTGGGCCACTTACAAATCCTGCAAGAGTAAATGCGCAGGTGCTGGGAGTTTTTTCTCCCATGCTTACAGAAAAGCTTGCTCAAGTGCTTAAAAGACTTGGGTTAAAAAAAGCAGCAGTAGTATCTGGTATGGATGGGATGGATGAGGTAAGCATTTGTGCAAAAAGTAAGGTTTCTTATCTCCGAGATGGAATAATAGAAAGTTTTGAAATAGATCCAGAAGATTTTGGTATAAAAAGGGCTTCAATAGCAGATATAAGAGGAGGGGATGCAAAGAAAAACGCAGAAATAATCATTGGTGTGCTTTCAGGAGAAAAAGGGCCAAAAAGAGATGCTGTGCTTATGAATGCTTCTTTGGGTTTTGTGGTTGCAGAAAGAGCAAAAGATATCAAAGAAGGAATAGAGATTGCAGAAGATATAATAGACAGAGGAGATGCATTAAAAAAACTAAAAGATTTTGTAAGGTTTACAAATGAGTATGCTTCACTCAAAGCTTAAAGAGATATTAAAACAAAAAGAAGAAGAGATAAAAGAACTAAAAAGAAAAAAAAGCAAATTTAAATACTATGATGTCCCCAGAAAAAGCTTTTTAGAAGCTATTTCATCCGTAGGGGTAAGTCTTATTGCAGAAATAAAGTTTGCTTCGCCAAGTGCTGGGATAATAAGAGAAGATTTATCCCCTTTAGAAGTAGCAAAGATATATGAACAGCAGGGAGCATCTGCCATATCTCTTCTTACAGATAGAACATTTTTTAAAGGAGATATAAACTGGCTTCCTGAAATAAAAAAGACTGTTTCTATCCCTGTGCTAAGAAAAGATTTTATTTTGGATCCTATCCAATTGGAAGAATCCAAGGCATTTGGAGCTGATGCTGTTCTCATTATTGTGAGAGCTGTTTCTAACAGCAGATTAAATGAACTTATAAAAGTGGCTGAGGAGCTAAGATTGGATTGCCTTGTAGAGGTTCACAGCAAAGATGAAATAGATAAGGCAAGAGATGCAGGAGCAAAGATCATTGGTATAAACAATAGAGACTTGCGCACATTTAATGTTGATATAAATCTTACTTTTACGCTTGCTCCGCACATCCCACAGGATTGCCTTAAGGTAAGTGAAAGTGGAATCAGCAAAGCAGAGCATATAAAGAGCTTAAAAAAGGCAGGGATTGATGCTGTCTTAATTGGGACAGCTATTATGAAAAGCTCTGATATAAGAAGCAAAGTAAGAGAGTTTGTAGAAGCAGGTAAATAATTATGCTTAGATTCAAGATATGTGGTATTGTTTCCTTAGAGGATGCTCTTTTAGCCATAGATGCAGGTGCTTATGCCATAGGTTTTATTTTTGTAAAAAAAAGTCCAAGATATATACATCCTGAAAGCGCAAAAAAAATCATCTGCTCTATTCCGCCTTTTGTGCAAACTGTTGGTGTATTTTTGGATGAAGATCCAACTACTGTAAAAGAGATATGCGATTTCTGCGGGCTTGATATGATCCAGTTTCATGGGAATGAAAGCCCTGAGATCTGCAGATCATTTATGCCAAAAAGCATAAAAGCTATAAGGGTTAAGGATAAACAGAGCATAGAAAAGATAGCTTTTTATAAAGGATGCGTAAGAGCAATTCTTTTGGATACTTATAAAAAAGAAAAGGCTGGTGGAACAGGAGAAAGCTTTGATTGGGCTCTTGCTGTTGAAGCAAAAAAATTTGGCCTTCCTATCATCCTTTCTGGAGGAATAGGCCCAGATAATATAAGAGATGCAGTCTCTATTGTTAAACCTTTTGCTGTAGATGTAAATAGCAAGGTTGAAATAAGACCAGGGAAGAAATCTGCTGAGCTTATAAAAAGACTTAGAGATGCTTTAAATAGCCTTTATTAGCTTTTCCACACCTTCTGGATCTTCTACATTGAATATCTTAACTGAACTTCTCGAAGGAACAATTTTTTTCATCAATCCCACAAGTACTCTTTTTGGGCCAACCTCTACAAAGGTGTCCACTCCCTGATCTAACATGTTTATTACGCTTTCATACCATCTTACAGGACTTATTAGCTGATTTGCCATTATATCTTTTATCAACTCAGGATCATTTTCTTCCTTTGCTGTTGCATTAAAAATTATCTTAGAGGAAGGTCTTGAAAATGGTATATCCTCCATAAATTGCCTGAAATCAGAGACCGCATCCTTTATGAGCTCAGAATGCCATGCCCCACTTACTTTAAGAGGAATAGCTTTAGCCTTATTTTCTTTTGCTATATTTATTGCCTTTTTTAAAGGCTCATGCTCTCCTGTTATGACTATCTGTTCTCTGCTGTTGTGATTTGCAACAGACAACACCCCATGATCTTTTGCCTTATCCACAATTTCTTGCACCTTCTCTATGTCTAATCCTATTATGGCAGCCATTGCTCCTGGCTTCTTTGTAGATTCCCTGTGCATAAGTGCTCCCCGTACTTTTACCAGCCTTACAGCATCTAAGGAATCCAGTACCCCTGCGGAAACAAGAGCTGAATATTCTCCCAAGCTATGTCCAGCTGATATGTATGGCTGAATCCCAGCGTTATTTAAGACCTTAAGACAGGCAAGACTGACAGCTGTGATTGCAGGCTGCAGGTTTTCTGTAAGAGTTAGCACTTCCATAGGTCCTTCAAAACAAAGTTGAGAAATAGACATCTTACATATCTCATCTGTCTGCTCAAATATCTCTTTTGTTTCAGGATATGCTTCCAATATTTTTTTCCCCATTCCTATATACTGAGAGCCTTGCCCAGGGAAAAGAAAAGCTATTTTCTTAACCATAAGTCCCTCTGATTTTAAAACCTTTTTGGTTCACCTAATTTCTTTCTTAAGAGTTGATCCAGAACTATCTCATATTCTCTTGAGCCAGGAACAATGTTTTTATTGTGTGAAAGCTGTTCTATGATCTCCTTTTCAATCTTTTCAAACTCTGTATAGCTTTTGTTTATAACACTATTTATAGTTTCATATATCTCTTCATCTGTACCGTATATTTCTTCTATATCTGGATGTTCAATAAGGATCTCAAGCACATATTGGGTCATATATAAAGAGATTGGATCTGGTTTGGACACCAGATCCCTGATAGGAGAAACAAAATACTGAAATTCAAAATCAGAACTCCTAAGCGCCTTTTTCAGACCTTCTGTAAATGCCTTAGAAATAGCATTTGGGTTTTTGGTTTCTAAGATTTTATTGGTTATTAAAGCTTGGGTTAATTTATTGCTTATTTCATCCATCTTAAATCTGAAGAATCTTTCCCTTTGAAACCATAACTGCCTTTCTAATCTATCTAAGTGCTTTATTATCCTGTTTTGAACCCTATTACCGTCTAATGGTTGCATTTTTTATCCTCACTCTTTTTTATCTGATTTTGCTCCATCATCCTTTTTGTTTTTATGCTGTGCTTTTGAGCCATAGTCAGTTACATACCATCCAGTTCCTTTTAGATGAAATGTGCACTGAGAAATAAGTTTCTTCATTTTGCCATGACATTTTTCACATTCTTCAATTGGAGGATCAGAAAACTTCTGCATTACTTCTATCCTGTGACCACAATTAGTGCATTCATATTCATATATAGGCATCCTCTCACCTCCTTAACGCTATTTCTAAACTAAAGGTATTACAAAACAAGTTTAATACATAATTGAGATTAGGTATCATAACAGACTTTAGTATGTCAAATGTTATCGCGTTAACTATTATTTCTTCCTGAATTTTTACGCTCTGAGGCGCGTTAAAATGGGCATGATAATTACAGAATCTTACTATATGAACCAGTTCATGAGTAAGTATGTAAACAAGGAAAGGAAATAAGGACAAATTCTTGTCATTTAATAAAGTGCTCAGAATTACATGATCTTGGAGACAAATGAGATAAACCCCTATTACTCGCTGGGGAATACTATTTAAATCCTTTATTGTATCTTTGCAAAGAAGCGCAAATGCATTGTTTATAACCTGATGTCTGTTCAAATCCGCAAGAGTTTTGAGATCATATTTATGTCTATTCTTCCATTCATCTGTAGAAAACTTATAGAAATTTGCTGTTAGATCTTCTGCTACTTCTAATGCATCTGCTATTATCTTAAAATCCTTTTTTCTGAAATGTAAAACCTTCATTCATAAAAGGCAGGCAATAAATTAGTGGCGGTGACAGGACTCGAACCTGTGACTCTGCGGATATGAGCCGCATGCTCTACCAACTGAGCTACACCGCCACTTTATTTATATAATAATCAAATTGTCTGCTTTGTCAACAACATGATTATGCGAGAGGTGGGACTCGAACCCACACGGGTTACCCCACTGGATCCTAAGTCCAGCGCGTCTGCCAATTCCGCCACTCTCGCACTATCTTTTTAAAGAATAACAAAAGCTTTTTCCTGTTTCAAGTATCAAAAAGGCTATTCGAAAATATAGTATTCTGCTTTGCGTAAGCTCAGCTCTTAAGTTTCTTCTGTGTAGATAAGAACAGCTTTTATCTGATTCTCTTCTTCTAAGTTTCCTCCTACTGCAGAGGCAAATACCCCAATTGTTGCCATAAATTTTGCAAAGTGAAAGTAAGAAAACTGGGTTTTATTAAGCCCAGCCCATGAACTGAGTATATTTTCAGGTAAAAGATAAATGATTATCAAAGAAATCAAAAAAAGTATGATCCAATAGATAGCCATACCACTTATCAATGTGCCTACCAAGACAATCTTGGATCTGGCTGTCTGCTCCATTAATTTGTCAGATCTGGCTATTTCCTGAAAGTTTTGCCCAAAATATATGGAAAGAGTTCCTATTATTATCACAAATATCGCGAAGATATCCAGATATAAAGATGACATTGCTGCTCCAATTTCCCACGCTTCTGCTGTTAAGAAAAGAAACATAAGTGAGACCACAGTTGCTGTTACAAAACGACCAAGATGAAGGATCATAAACAATGTTTTTGAAAAAAGTATGTCTCTAAAAAGACTCCATTTCTCTCTGATTATGAGCTTGAGATAAAAAAGAAATTTATTTCTTACGGGATTTGACATTTCTTCAAGTCTTGGATCAGCGACATTTAGTAAATATTCTTTTATCTGAGCTGTTTCCTCATTATCCCAATCACTTGGATCCTCTGGGGTCCAAAACTTTCTATCCATCATAACAGTACCATCTTTGTGCTCAAGTCCCCATAAATGACCGAGTACATGTTTTGCTAATATCAGCAAAATCTTTTTTGTCGCTTGATTATCATACTTTTCTAATATCTTGGATATACTTATAACAGCGGTTTCAAGTATATTTGAGGGAACGGCATTTACTCCTTGTTCAAAACGCGATTTAAGGGGTAATGTAGTAAATACTAAGACAAAATCAAATTTATATTCTATTTTTATATCAGATCCCAGTTCAAGAAGGTCTATCGGATCCTTAGGGATTTTTTGAGGAAAATCATTTCTGGCGATGATTTTAAAATCCCATTTAAAATCAGGAAAAGAATTTCCAAGCTCTCTTTTTAAGGTTTCATTCAGATACTTTGCCCAGTTATAAGCAGCAGTTTCGTTTGAATCTATTATAATTCCTATCCTTATCACTAAGGATGAATTTCCTGCTTTAATATTAAATTCCGAGCTCATCGTAAGTAGCTATTTCTAAGTCTGATTCTTAGAAGATATCATGACAACAAAAACATATGGCTTTATCCCTTTAGAGGCCTAATTTCTTCTGCTTTAAAATAAAGGGCGTGACAGATTTCTGAAGCTAAATGATAGTATCCCATTTCTTTAAAACGCTCTCTTAAATTTTCAAGCATAGGACCTGAGACCTCATCCTTTACAAGAGAAAGTCTTATCCTGACTCCTTCCCAGCCTTTATTAAGACGAATAAACATAAACATAGCTCGAGGATTTTCTTTAATATTTTTATAAGTAAGTCGTTCTGTAGCTCCAAATACCAGCAACCCTTCATTAGTGATTATAGGAGGGCTATATATAGCCATATTAACCCATCCCTTAGAATCAGAGGTGGCCATAATACCTATGCCATCTTCTTGGAAGATGTTTTTTAATTTTCCTATATCACTTGCTATTTTTCTTTCTTTAATGTCCATATGTCTTTTATCCTATGCCATTTTAATTCATATACATTATTGTCATTCGCTAACAATTTAAAACATTCGTATTTCTCATCTCTCCATCTTTTGATTATCTGTTTCACTTCAAGTCTGGCATCATATGTAATTATAATTGTAGGCCTTTCATTTAGCTTATAGCCTGAATATGCTATGACTTTTACAATCTTTTCCATTTTTTGGAATATAGCATATAATAAGTACCAACGAAAGAATATTTGCAAATGAGATTGTTCAAAAAATCCTTTTAAACAGGCTCTTTGTAGATTGACAGAAATAGTACATATCGGGTATCAATATGAATAGTATGGTAAAAGGTGAGATTATAACCATAGGGAATGAACTTGTAAGCGGAAGAACACGTGATATTAATTCTTCTTATATAGCAGGTAGGCTTACTGCTATAGGTGTTCAGGTAATAAAGATCACCTCTGTGGGTGATGAATATGAAATGGTTTCTGAAGCAATAAAAAAGGCTATAAATAGAGCAGATTTTATAATAGTGACAGGTGGGCTTGGTTCTACAAAAGACGATATTACCAATGAGATAGTGGCAAAGGCATTAAACAGACCCCTCAAGCTGAATGAAACAGCTATGGAACATATAAAGCAGAAGGTTAAAGAAATGGGAATAGAAATGAACTCTTCTTTGGAAAAGATGGCCTGGATGCCAGAAGGAGCGAGGATGCTGGATCTAAAAGGAAATGCATGTGGATATTCTATTAAGGATAAAAATGTCTTGCTATATTTTTTACCTGGTGTACCGGATCAGATGAGGTATTTATTGGATAAGTTTGTGATCCCTGATATTCTAAAATACACAAAGAAGCTTCCTGTTATAAAAAGACGCATTTTAAAACTATATGGAATAAATGAATCTCTGATTGCAGAGGCCTTAAAGGATATAAAAGAGAGAAAAGAAGTTAGTCTTGGTTTTTATCCTGTATTTCCAGAATATCATATTGTTATAAGTGCTAAGGGTGAGGATGAGACAAAGCTGCTGAGTTACATAGATGAAATAGAGGCTCAAATAAAAAGGAGATTATCTAACTACATATTTGGCAAAGATGAAGAAAGGATGGAAGAGGTAGTAGGAAGACTGCTCACAGACAGGTCTCTCACCCTTTCTGTGGCTGAATCCTGTACAGGTGGCCTAATAAGTCACCGTATAACAAATGTTTCTGGAAGTTCTGTTTATTTTATGGGAGGCACAGTTGTTTACAGTAATGAAGCTAAGGTAAGGATACTGGGAGTGAAGGAAGAGACACTTAAAAGTTTTGGAGCAGTGAGCGCTGAAACAGCAAAGGAGATGGCAGAGGGCGTAAGGAGATGTATCCCGTCAGATATAGGGATTGCTGTAACAGGGATAGCAGGCCCTACAGGTGGGACAAAAGAGAAGCCTGTAGGTACTGTATTTATTGGGCTCTCGGCAAAAGATAAGACTGTTACAAAAAGATATCGTTTCTTTGGGGAAAGAGAGCATATAAAATTAAACAGCTCTATGATGGCCTTAGATTGGATTAGAAGGTATATAAATGGGGATCCGTTCCTTCCTGGCATTTGAGATTCCAGAGGAGATAAAAGAAACTGTCTCCTTTATATACAAAGGGCTTAAGGCCTCTTCCTTAGATGTGCGTTGGGTCAGACAAGAGAATATTCATCTTACAGTGATATTTATGGGAAATATAAATGAAAGCGATTTAGGGTCCATAGAAAGGGCTGTAGAGAAGACATGCAGTAAGTATGCGCCATTCAGAATAAGAGCAAGAGGAGCAGGGGTGTTCTCAAGTTTAAGAAATGCGAGGGTGCTCTGGATAGGAGTAGAAGGAGATACAGAAAGAATGAGCTATTTTAGAGACAGTCTTCAAAAAAGACTTAAGCCATTTGGAATAAAAAGAGAAAATAAAAGATTTAGTCCTCATCTTACTGTAGGCAGGTTCAAAAAAGGCTTTACTCAGACAGATAAGCTAAGAGAGGCAATAGACAGATTTAAAGATATAATAAGCCCAGAAGCAGTTTTAAATGAACTTGTGCTGTTTAAGAGTGAATTAAGGCCTGACGGAGCTGTTTACACAAAATTGAATTCCTGGCCTATTAAAGGGAAAAAATAATGATAAAGGGGTGAATAATATGATGGATAAGGAAAAAGCAGTGGAGCAGGCCATACTTCAGATTGAAAAACAGTTTGGCCGTGGCTCCATAATGAAGATGAGTGACCAAAGGGTATTGGATATACCCGTAATCCCTACTGGTTCTCTTTCCCTTGATATAGCTCTTGGCACAGGTGGAGTGCCAAGAGGAAGAATTGTAGAGATATTTGGCCCTGAGTCTTCTGGTAAAACAACACTTGCCCTACACATAGCAGCAGAGGCCCAAAAAATGGGAGGAGTGGTAGCCTTTATTGATGCAGAACATGCCTTAGATGTGAGTTATGCAAAAAACTTAGGAGTAAATGTGGACAATCTTTTGGTTTCACAGCCTGATACAGGGGAACAGGCTTTAGAAATAGCAGAGATACTTGTCAGAAGTGGTGCAGTAGATGCCCTTATTGTGGATTCAGTAGCAGCCCTTGTGCCAAAAGCAGAAATAGAAGGTGAAATGGGGGATCAACATGTAGGGCTTCAGGCAAGGCTTATGTCACAGGCATTAAGAAAGCTTACCTCAGTGATCAGCAAGTCCATGACATGTGTCATATTCATAAATCAGATCAGAATGAAGATAGGGGTTATGTTTGGAAATCCTGAAACAACCACTGGAGGAAATGCTCTCAAGTTTTATGCATCTCAGAGGCTGGATATCAGGAAACTGTCCCCTGTAAAAGAAGGAGATAAGATAGTAGGCAACAGAACAAGGGTAAGAGTGGTAAAAAACAAGATTGCTCCTCCATTTAAAGAGGCAGAGTTTGATATCATATATGGAAAAGGTATATCCAAGGAAGGTGATATACTTGATTTAGGAGTCGCATATGGAATCATAGACAAAAGCGGTTCTTGGTATTCATATAAAGAACACAAGATGGGACAGGGAAGACAGACCGCTATCCAGTTTTTAAGAGATCATAAGGAATTAGCGCAGGAGATAGAAGATAAAATAAGGCAGAAGTCTGGAGTAAAAAAGCCTGAACTTATCGAAAAAGAATCAAAAAAACAGGAAAAGAAATAAAATGAGACTTAAAGAAATAAGAACCAAGTTTTTGGATTTTTTTAGGAAAAATGGTCATGAAATTGTTCCAAGCTCTCCTTTAATTCCTGTAGGTGATCCTACTTTGCTTTTTACCAATGCTGGAATGGTTCAGTTTAAAAAGGTCTTCTTAGGTGAGGAAACCAGGCCTTATAAAAGGGCTGCCAGTGTCCAGAAGTGTATGAGGGCTGGAGGTAAACATAATGATTTAGAAAATGTAGGTTATACTGCCAGACACCACACTTTCTTTGAGATGCTTGGAAACTTCTCTTTTGGAGACTATTTCAAAAAAGAGGCAATAATATGGGCATGGGATCTGCTTATAACAGAATATAAGCTTCCTCAAGATAGACTTTATGCCTCTGTATATTTAGAGGATGATGAGGCCTATGAAATATGGGAAAAAGAAGTGGGTCTTCCTGCTGAGAGAATTGTGCGGCTTGGGGAAAAGGATAATTTCTGGACCATGGGAGACACAGGACCATGTGGCCCATGCTCTGAAATCATTATTGATCAGGGGCCAGAGCTGGGATGTGGAAAACCTGATTGTGGCCCTGGATGTGACTGTGATAGATACTTGGAGATATGGAATCTTGTGTTTACCCAATACAACAGAGATGCATCTGGAAGGCTTACTCCCCTTCCAAGACCCAACATAGACACAGGAATGGGACTTGAAAGGCTTACTGCTGTGGTGCAGGGGGTAAAGTCCAATTATGAGATAGATCTGTTTAAAGATATTATATCCCGCATAGAGGATATATCTGGTCAGTCCTATGGCATTGACAAGAAAAAAGATGTTGCATTCAGGGTAATAGCAGATCATGCAAGGGCCATATCATTCCTTATAGCAGATGGGGTTATCCCTTCTAATGAGGGAAGAGGATATGTTTTGAGGAGAATAATAAGAAGAGCAGCAAGATTTGGCAGTGTGCTTGGTATAAAAAAGATTGGCTTTCTCTCAGACATATGTATGAAGGTTATAGAAGTAATGGGAGAGGACTATAGAGAGCTGATTCAGGCAAAGAACAGTATTATTCAGATAACAGAGAATGAGGAAAAAAGGTTTGCACAAACCTTGAGCTACAGCATGCGCATCTTAGAAGAGGAGATAGAGAAGATAAAATCTAAAAAGCAAGATACAATACCGGGTGAGCTTATATTTAAGCTTTATGATACATATGGTCTTCCAGTTGATATATTGGAGGATATTGCAAGGTATGAGGGACTTAAACTGGATATGGAAGGCTATAAAAAGGCAATGCAAAGGCAAAGAGAACTATCTCAGAAGAGCTGGAAATCTGATAAAGAACTGACCTCAAAAGGAATAAAACAGCTTATGGAAAAAGGGCAAAAGACTGAATTTCTTGGATATGAGCTACTCAAGTGTAAGGCAAAGGTTGTAGGAATAATAAAAGATGGAGATGGAAGGTTATGTGAAAGAATAGCCCAATCAGATAGGGCTGAACTTGTTTTAGATAAGACCCCATTTTATGGAGAATCAGGCGGGCAGGTAGGAGATACTGGATATATAAGAGGAAAAAATTTCTTGTTTAAGGTAGAGGATACAAAAAAGCCATCACAGGATCTTATTCTTCATATAGGAATCTTGGAAAGTGGATACCTTTGCGTGGGAGATGAGGTGGAGGCAGAGGTAGATAAAGAAAGGAGAGAAGATATTGCCAGAAATCATACTTCCACTCATTTATTACACGCAACCCTAAGAGAATTATTAGGAGTTCATGTAAAACAAGCTGGTTCCTTAGTTGCCCCTGATAGACTCAGATTTGATTTTAGTCATTTCTCTCAGATTCCCTGGGATAAGATAGAGGAAATAGAAGCTCATGTGAATAGGCTTATAAGAGAGAATCATCCTGTAAATATAAAAGAAATGCACAGGGATGAGGCTATCAAATCAGGTGCGGTTGCTATTTTTGAAGAAAAGTATGGGGAAATAGTAAGGGTTGTAGAGATAGGAGATGGAGTGAGCAAAGAGCTGTGTGGGGGTACTCATGTAAAGAGAACAGGAGATATAGGTTTTTTTAAGATTATTGGAGAAAGCTCTGTTGCTTCTAATGTAAGAAGAATAGAGGCAATTACAGGAGGTACTGCTGTAAGATATGTTCAGGAAAAGATAAGGCAGATAAGAGATGCCTCCTTTATATTGAAGGTTTCTGCTGAAGAGCTGATCCCAAGGATTGAAAGACTCTTGGAAGAAATAAAAGAAAAAGATAAACAAATAGAATCTCTCAAACAAAGACTCCTTACAGGAAAGGCAGAAGATATTACAGCTGGAATAAAAGAGATAAACGGTATAAAAGTGGTGGCCAAGGTGTTAGAAGCAGATTCCCAGAAAGAACTCAGAGATGCTGCTGACAAAATCAGGGACAAAATAAGATCTGGTGTGGTAATGGTAGGAGCGGAGAAGGATGGAAAAGTTATGCTTATATGCATGGTAACCAAGGATCTGACATCTAAGTTTAATGCAGGAAAAATTATAAAAGAAGTGGCCTCTTTTGTTGGTGGAAAGGGTGGAGGAAGACCTGATATGGCTCAGGGAGGGGGGAGTAAACCAGAGCACTTAAAAACAGCACTTGAGCATGTGTATGAGATAATAAACAGGCATAGTAGCTAAAATGCAGGGATGGACTTACACAGAGGCACTGAATTATATATACAGTCTTCAAAAATTTGGGATAAAGTTTGGACTTTCTAAGACAGAAAATATATTAAAGGCATTTGGAGATCCACATAAAGAAAAGATATATATACATATAGCAGGAACCAATGGAAAAGGTTCTGTGGCAGTATTTCTTGCTTCTGTTCTGAAAGAGGCAGGGTATAGGGTTGGGCTTTACACATCACCTCATCTTGTCAGGTTCACAGAAAGATTCAGAATTAATGGAGAAGAGATAAAAAAAGAGGAGGCAGCAGAGCTGATATTTGAGCTAAGAAAGAGCTTTTCTCCGAAAGAGCCTCCCACATTTTTTGAAGCTGCTACAGCTATGGCAATTATCTATTTTGCCTGTCATAAAACAGACATAGATATAATGGAAGTAGGCATGGGAGGAAGGCTTGATGCAACAAATGTTATACATCCTGTAGTCTCTGTTATTACCAATATTGGTTTAGATCATCAGCAATATTTAGGTTCAAGGCTTATAGATATTGCCAAGGAAAAGGCAGGAATAATCAAAAATGGTGTGGAGCTTGTAACCGGCGTAACCCAGCCAGAACTTGTTTCTTTTTTTAAGGAAGTAGCAGATCATAAAGATGCGCCTTTTTTTAGAGTAGGAAAGGATATGAAATACAGAAGCAGAAATGGTTTAATAGATTACTATGGAATAAAAACTTCTTTTAGAGGTTTAAAAACAGGTATGAACGGCCTATTTCAGGCCAGAAATGCTGCCATCTCCTTAGGAGTACTGGAACTTTTAAGGGAGAAAGGCTTTAAAATAGAAGACATAGCTATATACAATGGGATAAGAAAAGCCTTTTGGCCTGGAAGGATGCATATGATTTCAGATTCCCCTTTAATAATTCTGGATGGTGCTCATAATCCCTATGCAATGAAGATGCTTTGTAAGGCTATAGAGCAGAAGTATCCAGATAAAAGGATAATTCTGGTGCTTGGGATTATGAAGGACAAAAATATAAAGGCTATGTTAAGAACTATTATTCCCAAAAGCAATTATGTTATATACACAAGACCTGTTTATTCCAGGGCAGCAGAGCCTGAACTCTTAGAAAGATATGGTGCTCAGATTAGCAAAAAAGGAGAAGTTGTTCCGAGGCTTACCGAAGCTATTGAAAGAGCAAAGAATATAGCTGATTCAGATGATCTTATATTAATAACAGGCTCCCTTTTTACAGTTGGAGAGGCATTAGCATATCTTGATCCTAAAAACTATTTTCCTGATAAGATAACAGAATGAAGAGAATCTTAAGAGAACTTGTGTTTCTTTTAATTTTTCTTTTGTTCCCTGCGATTTCTTTCTGTGCTGTGGACAAGACACTGCCTTGGGAAATAAAGGCAAATATATTGGGATATGACGCAGAACATAAGATATACACAGGAGAAGGGGATGT
>JAMOPX010000078.1 GCA_027064285.1 Desulfobacterales bacterium
TTTCTGAGTTACCTTATAAATACTATCTCTACAAACTCACCAAGAATTGCTGCTGTTCATCTGTAAAAGAGTTGACTATTTTACATACAGCATTTTCCAATTCTTCTATTAGGTAAAACCCTTTCTATTGGATTAAGCTCTGGAGAATATGATAGCTAATTATACATTATAAAAACATTTACACAATAGTTTTAGTATAACAATTTTTTAATACATCTAGAGCATATAGTAGTCAGAATGAACACCTTATCCCTTTAAAAGAACAATTTTCTATCCAATATCCTAAATTGGATGGCCTCTGCTATATGATCCACTATAATGTTATCCTTACCTTCTAAGTCAGCTATTGTACGAGCAATCTTTAGGATCCTTGTATATGCCCTTGCACTTATTCCTAAATTCTCCACAGCATCTTTTATGAGCGCCCTTCCCTGTTGATCTAATTTGCAGAATCTCTTTATATGAGAGGATTCCATCTCTGAGTTGGTATTTATCCTGAAATCTTTGAACCTGTTCTTTTGAATCTCCCTGGCTCTAAGCACCCTTTCTAAAACCTGTTTTGACTCTGGAACATTCTGGGTATCAGAAAGCTCTTTATATGATACAGATGCAACCTCTACATGCAAGTCTATCCTGTCCAAAAGTGGTCCTGATATTTTTGCCCTATATCTCTGTATCTGTCCCATAGAACATGTACACTGATGAGTTTTATCTCCAAAATGACCACAAGGGCAAGGATTCATTGCAGCCACAAGCATAAAACGAGCGGGATATTGAACAGTTACTCCCGCACGTGTTATGGTAACTATCCTATCTTCTAAAGGCTGTCTTAAAACCTCTAACACATTTCTTCTGAACTCTGGAAGTTCATCTAAGAAAAGAACCCCGTTATTTGCCAGACTTATTTCTCCCGGTCTTGGAGGATGTCCTCCTCCTACCATGCCTACATCAGAGATGGTGTGATGGGGTGACCTGAATGGTCTCCTTTTTATAAGCCCATCTTTTGGCACAAATCCCATTACACTATATATCTTTGTGGTTTCCAGAGCTTCCTCAAAGCTCATGGGAGGCATTATAGTAGGAATCCTCTTTGCCAGCATTGTCTTTCCTGAGCCAGGAGGACCTATCATCAGCATATTATGAGCACCTGCTACAGCTATCTCCAGTGCCCTTTTTGCATTCTCCTGCCCTTTTACATCACTCAAATCTATCTCCCAATCTGATTCAACCTGTTCGATATTGCCTTTCTTTTGAAAAGGAATTATATTTTTATTACCATTAAAAAATTCTACGATATCAGAAAGATAGCGGATGGGAAGCACTTTTATATCATTTACAACACAGGCTTCCGGGGCATTTTCAGCAGGTAGAAAAATGCCTTTCAGGCCGGAATCCCTTGCTGATATGGCCATAGGAAGCACTCCTTTTACGGGTCTAACAAGACCATTTAAAGAAAGCTCTCCTGTAAACATGTATCCATTACACTTTTCCTTTGCTATAAGACCAGTGGCAGCTAAAATTCCGACTGCGATCGGCAGATCAAAGGATGTGCCACTTTTTTTTACATCAGCAGGTGCTAGATTAACAGTGATACGATCCGAAGGAAAATGATAACCAGAATTATTAATAGCCGATTTTACCCTTTCCTTACTTTCTCTTACAGTGGTTTCAGGAAGACCAACAGTGGAAAAGGAAGGAAGACCATGGCTTATATCTACTTCTACCTCCACAACATAACCATTTATGCCTATTACAGCCCCACTTAAGACCTTAGCAAGCATGTCTATATCCAGATCCAGATAATCATAATACTTTACTTTTAACACAGAACTTTATATATATCAAATTTCTTTAGAAAAAAAGGAGGGGAAAATGGCAAGGATTACTGTTGAGGATTGTTTAGAAAAGGTAGAAAATCGTTTTGAATTGGTCCATCTTGCTATAAAAAGGGTTAAGGAACTAAAAAAAGGTGCTCCACCTTTTGTAGAGTGTGATAACAAAGAAGTAGTAACAGCTCTGAGAGAAATCGCTGCAGGGAAAGTGTATCCTATAAGACCGGCTGAAGAATTACCTCAACCAGAGACAGAACTGCTTCCTGAAATTGAAAAATTGATTTCTGAAAAAATAGAGGAAGAAGTAAAACAAGAGGCAAAAAATGAATAAAAAAGACTATTATGAAATATTAGGGGTTTCTCCTAATGCCTCAGATGAAGAGATAAAAAGGGCGTATAGAAGGCTTGCTCTTCAGTATCATCCTGACAGAAACCCTGGAAATAAAGAGGCAGAAGAAAGATTTAAAGAAATATCAGAGGCATATGAAGTGCTTAGCGATCCTGAGAAGAGGCGCATATATGACATGTATGGACATGAAGGACTTGAGGGAAGAGGATATTCTACAGGGTTTTCAGATATTGACGAGATATTTTCTGCTTTTAATGACATATTTGAAGATCTATTTGGTTTTAGAACAGGCACAAGAAGAAGAGCCAGGCCTCGTCAGGGAAGAAGTCTCAGATATGATATAGAAATAACCTTGGAAGAGGCTTACAAGGGAATAGAAAAGGAAATTTCCTTTGAAAGGCTTGAGGTCTGTCCGGAATGTAATGGCATTGGAGGAAAACACAGGATTACATGCCCAAACTGTAGAGGAATGGGCCAAATTACAAGATCACACGGTTTCTTTCACATCAGCACCACCTGTCCCAGATGCAATGGAGAAGGGCATATATTTGCAGAGCCGTGTCCTAAGTGCAGAGGGAATGGAGTTGTAAGAAGAAAAAAGAAAATGAATATTAAGATTCCTGCTGGTGTAGATACTGGTTCACAACTTAGGATCAGAGGTGAAGGAGAGCCAGGAGAATATGGGGCAGCTCCAGGGGACCTCTTTATAGTAATTCATGTGAAAGAGCATGAATTTTTCAAAAGAGAGGAGGAACATCTTTACTGTGAAATCCCGGTCTCCTTTGTCCAGGCAATATTGGGGGATAGAATCAGGATTCAGCTTATTGGAGATGAAGAGGTAGAGGTAGAAATACCTCCAGGTACTCAGCCCGGTAGCATTATAAAAGTGCCTGGAAAAGGCATGCCAAAGTTAGGTTCTACAAAGAAAGGAGATCTTTTTGTAAAGATAGAAGTAACACTTCCCAAAAGTATCACTAAAAAACAGAGAGCACTATTAGAGGAATTTGCAAAAACAGAGGGTATTAAACTTAAAGGTACTCAAAAGAAGAAAAAGAAGTTGTGGGAGAGGGTGATTCATTGATTCAAAACGGAGTTAAGGATAAAAAAAA
>JAMOPX010000079.1 GCA_027064285.1 Desulfobacterales bacterium
GAAGTCTTATAAAAAGCATCTCTGAACATATAACCCAGATAGATAATGAACTCAAAAGGTTTTACAAAGAACATCCTTATAATCTTCCTATTTCTATGCTCTGGCATTCCTTAGGATTTGTTTGTGGAATAATCCAATGTTGGTTATTTATGTGGGTTTTAACAAAAGAAAGCTCTATTGTCATTGCTTCTGGAATATGGCTCTTAGGCACCTGGATTGACCTTGTAGGATTTGCTATTCCAAGTCATGTAGGTGTAATAGAAGCAGGAAGGGCTTTGGTGTTTAAGGTAATGGGATTTGAAGCATCCTTAGGACTTGCCTTTGGACTTGCCCTAAGGATTGAGCAGCTTTTTTGGGCAGGGGTTGGATTATTAATCTATATGTGGTATCTGATTAAAAATTCTCATCTCAGGAGGGAAAAATGATTAGATTCAGAATGATTTTTCTGTTTTTTATATTATTCTTTTTTATTTCTATCGCCCATGCATTTCAGGCAGATGATATACTGGGAAAATGGATCACAACTGATAAAGACGCGGTGATAGAATTTTACAAATGCGGGGATAAATATTGTGGAAAGATAGTATGGGCAAAAGATTCTGATAAAAAAGACATACACAATCCTGATCTATCCCTTAGAAACAGGCCTCTTTTAGGAGCAACCATATTAGAAGATTTTGTCTTTAATGGCAAAGATGAATGGGTAAAAGGGCGGATATACAACCCTGATGATGGGAAAAAATACAGGTGTAAATTAATGATGAATTCTGATGGCGTTCTTAAAGTTAGGGGTTATCTTTTAGTCCCATTCCTTGGAAAAACAGTGGAATGGAGAAGAGTAAATGAATTTTCTAAGTATCATAAAGGAGGAAAGAGCCATGATTAAGAAAATCAATATCTCGATGTTCTTGATCGGCTTTATTCTTTGTTTTACTTTTCATGGCTTCTGTGCGGAAAAGGCTAAAAAGAAATATTTGTTTACTTTAAAAGACCTAATAAAAAAGGCTATAGCTTATAGTCCAGAGATAAATGAAAGTAAAATGGAGATCTTGGCGTCTCAGATGGACTTACAACAGGTAAAAGCTGCTTATCTGCCTCGATTAGACGTAAAGGCAATAGCAGGACCTGTGGAAGATGCAGATGAGCCAATAGTTAGAAGAGTAGGCAATAGCAATATATATAAGATTCATGATCCATACAATGGTGGAATAGGGGTATTTGCCCGTTTGGATTTTACTCTTATCCAGCCTCTCTACACCTTTGGCAAGCTCTTTAATAACAAACAAGCAGCCCTTTACGGCGTAAAGACCCAGGAGTTTGAAGTCTTAAAAAAGAAAGTAGAGATTGCTTTGAGGGTAAAACAGCTATATTATGCACTTCTTATTTCAAGACAGGGAAAGCATGCAGCAGATGATACAGACAGCTTTTTTAATGATACAAAAAGGCTCATACAAAAGCTTTTAAAGATGGGGGCAGAAAATGTAACACAAAGTGATATATATAAAGTCGAAGCCTATAGGGCTGGAACCATAAGGGCCAAGGCTGAAGCAGAGAAAGGGGCAAAAGTGGCCTATTTTGCTTTAAAGTCCATGATAGGTCTTTCTCCTGATGAAGAGTTTGATGTAGTAAAAAAGAGCCTTGCAATAGACAAAAGCCAGCTTAAAGATCTTAAGTATTACATAGAACTTGCTTTTGCCAACAGGCCAGATTATAAACAGCTAAAAGAGGCGCTTGAGGCAAAAGAGTTTGAAGTAAAAGCAGAAAAAAGCAATCTTTATCCTTCTTTCTTTGCTGCTCTTACTGGTTCTATTGCAGGTGCTCCTGGTAGAGAAAAGTTTGATAACAAATATATCTCAGATGAATTTAACCATTCTTATGCAGGAATCATATTTGGTATGAAATGGGATTGGGATTTTGGCATAAAAAAGGCAAGGATTGATAAGAAAAGGGCAGAGTACAGAAAACTTTCTTTTACCAAAGAAAATGCGGAGATGGGTATCCCCATCCAGATAGCAGAATTATATCACGAGCTTAAAGAATGGCAAAAAGCAGCAGAGTCTTATCATCAAGCAGCAGTTTCAGCCAGAAAATGGGTGGTGTCTGCTATGTCAGAATTTGATATGGGGGTTGGAACTGCAGAAAATCTGCTTTTTGGGATAGAGAAATATGGAGATAATCAGGGTAAGTACTTAGAAAGCTTGTATAACTATCATATAACAATGGCGAGATTAGAAGCTGCTATAGGTAAAGTAGAGTGAAAGAAAAACTAATAGATAAAATCTTTAAAAAACTCACTTCTTTTCAGACATCTCATCCTATATTAATAGTAAGCATTGCATTCATATTGAGCTTTCTTTCTTTTTACTATGCTTACAAGAAAATGGATTTTCTTACATCTCAAAAGGATCTTATTTCTCCAAAACGGAGATTAATGCAGTTGTATAAGAGATTCGATCAATTCGATGACTTAGACAAATTTATAGTAGTAATCCACCATAGAGACAAAAAAAAAGCTGTGGAATTTGCTAAGAAATTGGTCTCTATTCTGAAAAAGCAAAAGGATATGTATACAGATATTTTTTACAGGATTGATCCTAATAGATTTAAAAAGTGGGCACTTCTTTACTTAGATAAAGAAGACCTTCTGAATTTAGAAACGCAATTAAAAAACCACAAAGAGCTTATAGAAGATATAGTCAGGTCTCCAGATCTTATTCACATATTAGAAGCGATTAATAAAGAGATGTCTCGCAGAATGATAGGAGAGCTTTTTACCGGATTTTTGGAAGAAGAGAGAAAAGAAAATGGAAAACCAATGGATCTGAGCTTTCTGATAAACCTGCTTCAGGACATGCTCAATTGGTTAGAGGGTAATACCGAGTATTTATCCCCGTGGTCAAGCCTTTTTTCCAAAAAGGGATTAGATGAAGAAGAGGGATATTTTTGGACAGAGCATAAAAAATATTTGTTAGTATTTGTTACCCCAAAGCAGAGTGGGGAAGGTTTTGTTAGTGCAAGACATTCTTTGGTGGCTCTTCGTAAGACAATCTCTTCTCTTAAAAAGTCTTATCCAGGCATAGAGGTAGGTGTTACAGGGCCTGAAGCACTGAATATGGATGAGATGTATATCGCTCTGAGGGACATGACAATTGCTACTATTATTTCTATGACAGGGCTTATATTATTGCTTGGTCTGTTCTGGAGAGGGATAAGAAGACCGATTTTAGAGATGATAGAGTTAACAGTTGCTCTGGCTATAACCACGGGCTTAACTACTCTTACTATAGGACATCTTAATATACTGTCTATTACTTTTGCTCCACTGCTTTTAGGATTAGGTATAGATTATGGAATACATTGGCTTGCAAGATATCAGGAGGAAATAAATTATACCGGCCTTAACAAAAAGGAGGCGATTCAGAAGACCATGCTAAAGATGGGTCCAGGGATATTGCTTGCTGGATTTACTGCAGCTTTATCTTTTTTACCTTTAGTTTTTACAAGATTTTTAGGACTTATAGAGCTTGGAATAATTACTTCTATTGGAATGGTTCTTACTACTATAACTACTTTATGTTTATTGCCATCCTTAGTAGTTCTTTTTGATAAAGAAAGAAAAAGTTATGCTGGAAAAAGTATATTATTGGTTGGTTCAAAGATTAGACCTACTTTAAAGATTACTGAAAAGATCTCTTATATTATTTTAAGTGCAGGAATACTTTTTACTTTTTTTTCTATCTTAGGAGCAAAAAATGTTAAATTTGACTTAAATATGTTAAACTTGCAATCTAAACATGCAGAGTCTGTTATATGGGAAAAAAAACTACTCGCCGAGTCTAAAAGGTCCAGTATGTATGGAGCTATATTTGTAAGATCCTTAGATGAGATCGATAGCATAGAAAGAAAAATCAAATCTCTTCCTTCTGTATCAGGGGTGCTTAGTATAAAAGATTTGCTTCCTGAAAACCAAAAAGAAAAGCTCAAAATACTGCATAATATAAGGCCTTTTGTCAAAGATCTCAAATTTTCTCCTCTTAATTCTGATGATATTGCCCTTTATAGACTGGAAGATGTCCTAAAAAGGATCAGGTTTAAAATGTTACCTTCCGCTGCAAAAAAATGGGGTGTAGATAAACCTGCAAAGGTTCAGATGCAGAAAGTAAGAGATTTAATAGCAAAAATAAGAAATAAAATATACACAAAAGATAAAGATGTAGTGCTTGTAAGACTTAAAAGCTTTGAGCGTAAGCTAATAGAAGACTTAAAAGATAAATTTTCTATAATTAAACAAAACATAGAAATTCATGAGATGACAATAAAAGATCTTCCAGAACCTATAAAAAAGAGGTTCATCAGTGATGATGGAACATATCTTATAAGAATATTTCCGAATGGAGATATATGGGATCCATCTTTCTTAGAAAGATTTGTTCATGATATAAGATCAATTGATCTTGATGCAATAGGAGATCCTGTAACCCTTTATGTATTTACAAAGGCCTTTAGAGATGCATGTATAAAGGCGGCTGTGTATGCAATTTTATTTATTTTTATACTTCTTCTTTTTACTTTAAAAGATTTTGTTTATTCACTATTGGTTATGATACCTTTAATCTTAGGTACATTATGGACTATGGGGCTTATGGATCTCTTTCATGTGAATTTTAATCTTGCCAACAGTCTTTTTTTACCGCTTATTGTGGGAGCAGGGGTCGAATATGGCATAATAATCATTAGAAGGTGGAGAGAGCTAAAAAATCAAAGTATAGGAGATCATGTGTTATTCCCATTCAGTACTATAAAAGGCGTTTTGTTGGCAGGATTAACCACAACCGTGGGATTTGGTAGCCTTATTATATCAGATCATCAAGGCATCTACAGTCTCGGACTTTTGGCAGTAATAGGTAGCCTCTGTATATTACTGGCAGCAATACTTTTTCTGCCATCGCTTTTGTATATATTAAATAGAGGATAGAAAGCTACATGTCCCATAGATTAAAAATAAGTGAAATGATAATTGGTGGAATAAAATTCTTTAAGTATTTGTTAACAGGAGGACTTTTTAACATAAACTTAGAGGTAACAAAGAGATGCAACGCTAAATGTGATTTTTGTGATTACTGGAAAGAAGTCCCTCCTAAGGAATTGAAGGATTATGTATGTGTAGTGAAAAAACTTGATCCTCTTTCTGTAAGTCTTACAGGTGGAGAACCTCTTCTTAGGAAAGACTTAGAAGATATTATTTATAACTTACGTCAAAATTTTGGTTTTCTGTATATCTCTCTGATTACTAATGCCTCACTGCTTTCCTATGAGAGGGGTTTAAGGCTTTGGGATGCAGGTCTTAATGAACTTTCTATATCTTTGGATTACTTAGACAAAAGACATGATAATACGCGGAAGATTCCCGGATTAACAGAACATATCTTAGATGTTTCTCCAAGACTTGCTGAGGCAGGTGTGAATATATGTTTTAATGTGGTTATCAAGAATGACAACCTGAAAGATGTGCCAAAGATAATACAATGGGCAGCAGAAAGGAGAATAAAGGTATCACTCAGTACCTATAACTGGTGGAGGACAAATAATAGGGATCATGCTGTAAGAGAAGAACAAATGGAAGAGCTTTTGCATCTGATCTCTACTATAAAAGAGCTTAAAAGAGAGCTGGGAAATGTAATTACCAGCGACTATTACTTGGATAGAATACCTGTATTTTTTCAGAAGGGAGGAGTTCCTGGATGCACAGCAGGCCTAAATTGGGTTCAGGTAACCCCTGATGGCATGATAAAAAGGTGTTCAGACCATCCTGTAAGATGTTCCTATAAAGAGTGGAGAAAAGATCTTTTTTCTCCTACAGACTGTGATAAGTGCTGGTATTCCTGCAGAGGAGCAGCTCAAGAGCCTTGGACTTTCTTTAGGTTCATAAGAGAAGCAAATGATGCTCTTAATCCTTATTGCTTAAAAAAAGCCCTTTCAAGATGAGTTCCAATCTATCATCTTTTCCAGCTCATGCCATCCTTTTACCTTTATAAAGGGGTGAGGTTTTTGGTTCCATGGCTGTTCAAAGATAATAGGTGTTATAGAAGCCTTTTCTAATATGAAGCAGGTTTCAAGCCTATCTTCTACAAAATACTTGATGCCATATTCCTTAAGTAAGGGGGCTTTTTCTTCATGAGTTCCTGTGGCGACAATATCAAAATTATCTCTTTTCAGATATTTTTCTACCCATTTTTGTATTCCGCTCTTATCTGGTCTGGCTGTTACAAACAGTATCCTATTTATTTCAGAAAGTTTTTTTAATACCTGAATTGAGCCTTTTACAGGTTTTATCCCCATATCAACAGGTTCATACAGAATTTTTTTTGCAAGATCTATGAGTATCTCTTCATTCATATTTACTATTTTTGCAAGTTCATATTCTTTTATGTCCTCATAACTTACTTTTATTCCATACTTATTTCTGAGTTCTTTTATAAATGCACCAATAGTATCAGCAAAAACCCCATCTATATCAAATGCTATTTCTTTTGGCTTTATCCTATGCATATTCTAATTCAATGGTATCTTTCCAAGGATCAGCCTTTTTCACATTTACCCATATTTCAGTTCCAGGAGAAAGAATAATACCTGATCTCTTTTTTATTTCTGCTATGAGTAATACTTCTGGCAAAATTATTCTGTATTTTTTCTTTAGCTCATCTAATACAATAGCCTTTTGTCTTTTTCCTATGTGTTGAGAAAGATATTTTATTATCCAATAACGGATCCTGCTTTTTGTTATTGCCTGTAACTCTTTTACTGCTGGTTCTACCTCCATTCTAATCTCTTCTAATTCTTTAGTAGTGTAGAAGGGTGTTTTTTTGAAAATAAGACTTTTTAATTGTCTTTGAACAACTAAATCTAAGTATCTTCTCAGAGGGGATGTGGCTTGAGTATATACATCCAATCCCAAGACATTGTGAGGAGCAGGAGTAGTGCTTATAAACATTGGCCCAAATCTTCTTATTTGTTGAATTGCATGATAAATTTTGTTTTCTCCCTCTTGGATTGGCACAATATCTACAACTTTATCCTGGGTTCGAAAAAGCATAGGAATATTTTTTTCAAGACATATCTTTGCACAAAGCCAATTATATAATATCATAAATTCAGCAACTATGATATGAGCTGGTGTGTCTTGAGGAATCAATTTAATAAAAAATTCTTTCTCTCCAAATATGATCCTTACTTCTGGGAGAGATATATTTATTGCTCCCTTTTTACTTCTTTTTTCTCTAAGCACTATGGCCAATCTGTAAAGTTCGCGAAATTTTTCATCTTTTTCTTCACCCAAGATTTTATCTACCATGTCATAACTGAATTGCTCTTTTACTTTTATAACAGTTGGAACAAACTCATAATCCCTTATATTTCCTGCACGATCCATTTTTACGAACAGAGATATAGCAAGTCGTGGCTCCCCTTTTTTTAGACTTAAAAATTCATGAGAAAGCTCTTCCGGAATCATAGGAATTTGTCTGCGTGGCAAGTAACAGGAACTCCCTCTCCTTCTCGCTTCTAAATCAATAGCACTATTAATAGGTATCCATTCTGAAACATCGGCTATATGAATCCCAACTTTTATTTCTTCTTTATTTATCTCTATGCTTAAAGCATCATCAAAATCCTTGGTATCTTCACTGTCTATTGTAAATATTTCATGATCTTCTAATACTTTTCTCCCTGTGAGATTAAAATGCCCTTCTTTTATTTTTTTGACCTCATCTTTTATTTTTGCACTGAAAGACAAAGGTATTTTCTTTTTTATAAGTTCTATGTTTTCATCCTCTTCCCACACCCCAAGTTTTACTAAAAGGTCTTTTATGGAATTAAGATTAGAGATGCCAATTTTTGACAAAATTTCCAAGCCAATTTCATAATCTTTTGCTTCTTTTGCAAACAAGAACATGTCTGACAATATTTTTATGATGTAATCGGCAAAATCAGGCTTTTCAATGTCTTTATCCTCCAAAACACTCTTTATCCAAGAACTTCCTTTTTCTATTAATTCTTTTTTTGTCTTTTCTTCTTCCTTTTGCTGTATGATACGAGCTATTTGCTCTTCTGTATTGGGAATAAATAAACCGTTTTTCAGTTTAAAATATAACTTATCTTCAAAAAGAGCCCTTATAACGGCGGATATATGTGCATCTAAGATCTCTTTACCAAATACAAGCTGGGCTAAGTCCTCATTCCTAAATATCTCTTTTTCGTCTTTTACAAGCTCCCATAATTCTTTTACATTTACCTCTTCCTTTAATTTTTCTCTTTCTTTTTCTGCCTTAGAGAGATATTCTAAGAGCTCTGATCTGGATCTTGAAATATCTATCATGCTCTTAGAAGCAAAGAGTACTCTGTTGCTGGAAATGTTCATTTCTTTATTATTTGCAGTTAAGACGTGAATTTTGTTTTTCTTTTTATTTATGCACAAAGCACAAATAAGGCGTCCTTCTTCTATGAACTCTACTATCCTTCCCTCTATCTTGTCTGTTATCATGGCTTCATCTCATATCAGAAAAAAAATTTTTTTGCCACAAATTACTGAGGATGTTCAAAAGTCTTTTTGACTCATCTGGGGTCAAGTCCAAGATTTCCTGTAAAAAATGAGCCAAACATATGGTTAATATATCTCCTCTATTTTGTGTATATTTTGTTGAGATTTTTCTTTAATTCCTAATTCTTTTCTCAAGTTATCCAAATAGGTGGGATCTCTGGTTACTTGTTTTTTTTAGGGCTTTTTGTTAGCTTTACACGGATAATTATAATTGTAAATAAGAAAATCTAAGGTTGGAGAAAATCAATATGGTCATAGTAGATTATGCAAAAGAGGTGTTGAGAATAGAATCAGAAGCTATTTCAGCCCTTATAAAAAGGATAGGACCTGAATTTGAAAAAGCAGTAAAACTGATACTTAACTCTAAGGGGAGAGTTATACTTACTGGAATGGGAAAATCTGGGCTCATAGGAAGAAAGATTTCAGCCACTCTAAACAGTACTGGCACACCATCCACTTTTCTTCATCCTGCTGAGGCAATACATGGGGACCTGGGAATGGTCACCAAAGACGACATAGTAGTAGCAATCTCCAATGGTGGCAGAACCATAGAAATAAATAGATTGCTTCCTATTTTAAAAAATATAGGGGTAAAGATAATAGCCTTTACAGGAGATCCCAGTTCTCCAATGGCAAAGATGAGCGATGTGGTAATAGATGTGGGAGTGGAAAGAGAAGCCTGCCCTATGAATCTTGCTCCAACCGCAAGCACAACTGCTGCCTTGGCAATGGGAGATGCGCTTGCCGTAGCGCTTATCCACTGCAGAAGGTTTACAAAGGAAGACTTTAAAAAATTTCATCCAGGAGGAAGTCTTGGAGAAAGACTTGCCAGCAGAGTAAAAGAAGTAATGAGAGAAGGAAACAGGATTCCCATGGTATCCGAAGATGCCTCTCTGCAAGAGGTGCTTAGTGAAATAAATCAGAAAAACCTCGGAGCAACACTAGTGACAGATTCAGAGAAAAGGCTGGAAGGAATCATATGCGATGGAGATATAAGAAGAGCCCTTATAAAGTACGGCGACATAAGCCACATGAAAGCAAAAGATCTCATGACACCCTCTCCCAAGGTAGTAGATGAAAACCAGAGTGCAGGAGAAGCTCTTTCATTAATGGAATTTTATGGTATCACTCATTTAGTAATAATAGATGAAATGAGAAGGGTGAAAGGAATTATACATCTTCATGACATACTTGGAAGAGAGGAGTTTAAGATAAATGCAGGCATGTTTCCCACCAAAGAGTCTCATAAGTAAATCTGAAAGAATAATGTATTCTCAGAGCATTTAAGAACCTATTCTTTTAAAAGGACTGATATTTTTTGGAGATCTGAGAAGGGCTATAAACTATCAGCATACAGGAAAAGAAGACTATAGTTATCCGCAATTATGCGGATAACTATAAGTAAAATAATAAATTGTTTTCCTTTCATATTTGCATAATGTATAGTATTCCGTAAAATATCAAATTTTAGAATACTACACATTTTTTTTGAGGCTGTTCGAAACAATTTTTGAACAGCCTCAGAAAGGGAATATAAAATGAGAGAAAAAAGATTTTACATATATCCTGTAGGAGTTATAAAAAAATCTAATAATGAGACCTTTATAGAGATATATCCAGAATACAAGGATGCACTTCTCAATCTGGAACACTACTCTCACATAATAGTGCTATTTTGGTTTGACAAAAATGATATTCCTGAAAAAAGAGAGATTCTTCAGGTACATCCCAGAAGACACAAAGGTGCTCCCCTGTCAGGTGTATTTGCTACATGCTCTCCTGTAAGACCAAATCTCATAGGACTTACAATCTGTAAGATTGATAAAATAGATAAAAATATTATCAAAATCAGTGACATAGACGCATTTGATAATACTCCTGTCTTAGATATAAAGCCTTACATACCCAAAGAACATATGCTTTTAGAAGAAGAGATAAAGGTTCCAGAATGGATGAAGTAGAGAGAAACATAGAGGAGCTCAAAGGACAGATAGAAAGGATCACCTTTGTCAGCGAAGAAGATGGATTCTCGATTGTAAAGATAAGAGTGGCAGGAAAAAAAGAACCAATTACTGCTGTTGGACACCTTATGTCTCCAAGCCCTGGAGAAATCATAGAGATGAAAGGAAAGTGGGTAAAACACCCTAAGTATGGAAGTCAATTCAAGATAATAAGCTATAAAACAAGTGTTCCTGCAAGTGTATATGGAATAGAAAAATACTTGGGTTCAGGTCTTATAAAAGGGATAGGTCCTGTTATGGCCAAAAGAATTGTGAAGAGATTTGGAAAGGAAACCTTAAACATCATAGAGGAAGACATAGAAAAACTTAAACAGGTGGAGGGAATAGGAGAAAAAAGAATCAGTATGATAAAAAAAGCATGGGATGAGCAAAGGGAGATCAGGGGTCTTATGATATTCCTGCAGGAGCATGGAATAAGCCCGTCCTATGCACCAAAGATATATAGAAAGTATAGGGAAAAATCTATCCAGATAATAAAAGAGAACCCTTACAGACTTGCTATGGACATATACGGAATCGGTTTTATTACAGCAGACAGGATAGCTGAAAAACTGGGATTTCCTAAGGATTCAGAGCTAAGAGCAATGTCAGGAATAATATATGTGCTTCAGCAGGTGGCTGATGAAGGGCATGTTTATTTCCCATATGAGGAACTGCTGGAAAGATGTAAGAAGATACTGGATATAAGCCAGGACACAATAGAAAATGCCTTAGAGAAGCTTCAGACTGAAGGAAAAGTGATAAGGGATGATGAGGCCATATATTTATCTCAATTCTATGTATGCGAGACAAGTGTAGCAAAAAGGCTCATAAGACTTATGGAAATGCCTAAATCCATAAGAAGGATAAACACTGAAAAGGCAATAGAATGGGTTCAGAAAAAGCTTAGAATAAAGCTTGCCAAGAGGCAGAAAGATGCCATAAGGGCAATCTCTGAAAACAAGATACTGATAATCACTGGTGGACCTGGAACAGGAAAGACCACTGTTATAAATGCCATAATAAAGATATTTTCTCAGATAGGGGCAAAGATATTGCTTGCAGCTCCTACAGGAAGGGCATCTAAAAGGATGACAGAAACAAGTGGATATGAGGCAAAGACAATACACAGACTCTTAGAATACAGTCCTGAAAAAGGAGAATTTAAAAAGAATGAAAGATCTCCTCTTAAATGTGATATCTTAATAATAGACGAGGCATCTATGATAGACATTGTTCTGATGCATCACCTTATAAAGGCAGTGCCTTTAAATGCTACTGTTGTTATTGTAGGAGATGTGAATCAGCTTCCATCTGTTGGACCGGGAAGTGTCCTAAAAGATATGATCTCCTCTAAGGTCTTTCCTGTTGTGGAACTGAATGAGATATTCAGGCAGGCAAGAGAAAGCCTCATTGTGATAAATGCACACAGGATAAATGCTGGCGAGTTTCCTATATTCAAATCTGAAAGAAAAAATGCTGACTTCTATTTCATAGAAGAGGAAGATCCTGAAAAAGGGCTTTCAATCATAATAGAGCTTGTAAAAAACAGGATTCCAAAGAAGTTTGGATTTAACCCCTACGAGGATATTCAAGTTATAAGTCCTATGAATAAAGGCATCATAGGTTCAGAGAATCTGAATGAAAAGCTTCAGGAGGCAATTAATCCCTCTTCTTTTGGAATAATAAGAGGGGCAAAGAAACTCAAGCTCAGAGATAAAGTAATGCAGCTCAGAAATAATTATGAAAAAGGGGTTTTTAATGGTGATATAGGCAAGATAGTAAAGATAGATCAGGAAAATCAGGAAGTCTTTATTGTCTTTGATACAGGAATTGTGACCTACGATTACTCAGAGCTGGATGAAATAAGCCTTGCCTATGCTATATCTGTTCATAAAGCTCAGGGTTCAGAATATCCTGCAGTAGTTATTCCTATCTTTATACAGCACTATGTGCTTCTTCAGAGAAATCTGATATATACTGCAATCACAAGAGGAAAAAAGCTTGTTGTTATGGTAGGAACAAAAAAGGCCTTTTTAATAGGAATAAAAAACAACAAAATTCAAAAAAGATATACCAAGCTAAACAAAAGGCTTTCAGAAAGTGAATTGATTTGAAATAAAAATTTTTTTTTGTTAGATAAGCAATGCAAATCTGAGTAAGGGGTGCTATCATGAATAAAGAAAACATAATAACAATAAATGGACAGGAATTTAGCTTTGAATCAGGTGAAACCATTTTGGATGTTGCTACAAGAAACGGGATATACATCCCTACTCTGTGCTATTTAAAAAGAGCAACTCCAACAGGTTCGTGCAGAATATGTGTTGTAGAAGTAGAAGGAGCAGAGAATCTGGTTACTTCTTGTTCCACACCAGCCTCTCCAGGAATGAAGATAAAGACAGACAGCCCGCGAGTAATTGAAGAAAGAAAGACTATTTTAGAACTGCTCATCTCTTCTGGCAATCACAACTGTCTTATTCAGGATCTGGATCAACAGGAATGGACAGATTTTCAGCTGAAAAGCATGGAAATAAAAGGACATGAACAGATTTGTCCTGCATATGGAGAATGTAGACTTCAGGATCTTGCAATACGCTATAGGGTAAAACCTCGATTTAGACCAAAGGAAAGCGAATATCCGCCAGAAGAAAATCCATTTTTTATAAGAGACTTTTCCAGATGCATAGTGTGTGGCCGCTGTGTTCAGGCATGCAACGAGATACAGGTAAACAATGCCATAAGTTTTGGCTATAGAGGAGCTGAATCAAAGGTAATAGCAAAGGAAGATTATCCTCTTACTAACTCAGACTGTGTATTCTGCGGAGAGTGTGTTCAAGTATGTCCTGTGGGGGCACTGGTTCCAAAAAGCGTTATTACAAATAAGGTTCTTCCTAATGAGGTAAAAAAAGTTAGAACCACTTGCTCCTATTGTGGTGTAGGATGCCAGATATATTTACATATAAAGGATAATAAAGTGGTAGAAGTAACAGGTGTTGAAGAAACAGCTCCAAATTACGGAAGCTTATGTGTTAAAGGAAGATTTGGATATGAGTTTATAAATCACCCTGACAGGCTCAAAAAACCCCTTATAAAAGAAAACGGCAAATTTAGAGAGGCAGAATGGGATGAAGCACTTGATTTAGTAGCCAATAAGTTAAAAGAGATAAAAGAAAAATTCGGTCCAGACTCCATAGGATTTCTTACAAGTGCAAGGGCCACAAATGAAGAAAATTACATTGCTCAGAAATTTACAAGAGCAACCTTGGGCACCAATAACATAGATCACTGTGCGCGTCTCTGACACTCCTCTACTGTGGCAGGTCTTGCCGCAGCATTTGGAAGTGGTGCAATGACCAATACTATTGCTGACTTAGAAAAGGCAGAGGTCATTTTAGTAACTGGATCAAACACTACTGAAAATCATCCTGTTATATCTACTTACATAAAGAGGGCAGTTACTCAAAAAGGTGCAAAGCTGATAGTTGTTGATCCAAGAAAGATTACTCTTACTAAATTTGCTACCATATGGATGAGGCCAAGACTTGGAACAGATGTGGCGTGGATAAATGGGATGATGCATGTGATTATAAAAGAAGGACTTCATGATAAAGAGTATATCAAAGAGAGAACAGTTGGGTTTAAAGAGATGAAAAAGGTGGTAGAGAAGTACACACCCGAATACGTAGAGCAGATTACAGGAATACCAAAAGAAAAGATAATAGAGGCAGCAAGACTTTATGGAAAGGCAAAAGCAGCATCTATCGTGTATGCAATGGGAATAACACAGCACATAACAGGCACTGATAATGTCAAATCCCTTGCTAATCTTGCCATGCTATGCGGAAATGTTGGAATTGAGGGAGGAGGAGTAAATCCTCTAAGAGGTCAGAATAATGTTCAAGGTGCATGTGATATGGGAGGTCTTCCCAATGTTTACTCTGGATATCAGAGGGTAGATGATCCTCAGATAAGAGAAAAGATGGCAAAGGCATGGGGTGTAGATTCTCTGCCTGAAAAGGTAGGGTTTGCTGTTACAGAGATGATGGATTTAGCACATAAAGGAGAGCTAAAGGCTCTTTACATAATGGGAGAAAATCCTGCTGTTTCAGATCCTGATCTGAATCATGTAAAAGAGGCCCTTGAAAAATTGGACTTTCTTGTGGTTCAAGATATATTTTTGACAGAGACCGCTCAATTTGCAGATGTTGTGCTTCCATCTCTCTCCTTTGCAGAAAAGGAAGGAACCTTTACCAACACAGAAAGAAGGGTGCAAAGAGTAAGAAAGGCGATAAATCCTAGTGGAGAGGCAAAAGAAGACTGGAAGATATTATGCGAAATCTCCATGCGCATGGGATACCCGATGAATTATGGAAGTGTAAAAGACATTATGAGAGAGATAGGAAGTGTAACACCGTCTTACTCTGGGATAAGTTATGAAAGAATAGAAAAAGAGGGCATACATTGGCCTTGTCCATCATCTGAGCATCCAGGAACTCCAATTCTTCATGTAGGAAAGTTTGCCTCAGGCAAAGGGGTATTTCATGCAATTGAATACATGCCACCAGCAGAGCTACCAGATAAAGAATATCCATTCTTCCTTACTACAGGCAGAATCCTGTATCAGTACCATACAAGAACAATGACCATGAGAACCCCACTTAATGAAGTAAGTCCTGATTGTTTTGTAGAGGTCTCAAAAGATGATGCCCGCAGGATTGGAATAAAAGAAGGTGACATTATAAAAGTAGCCTCTAGAAGAGGAGAAATAAAAGCAAAAGCTGTTATTACTGATACAGTGGATAAAGGTACGATCTTTATTCCATTCCATTATGCTAATGCAGCAGCAAATATGTTGACAAACAAGGCTATTGATCCAGTAGCAAAGATTCCAGAATACAAGGTATGTGCGGTAAGGATAGAAAAGGTATAGGAGGGTTATAGTATTCCGCAAAATTTGATATTTTGAGGATGCTCCTTTACTTAGAGAAATTATTGATCTTGAAGACATAGATGGATAAGGAATAGACAAAAACTTTAAAATTTTGCTATTTTTTTAATATGCGGGATCTAAAAGAAACAGGTATCCAAATAGGCTCTTGGTTGTATTTGCAATTTGAAGAAAAAAAAGAAGCACAAAAGGCACTTTTTGTGGGATTAAAACCAGAAAAATATTTAGTCACTACAGTTCCTGCAACAAATCTTTTAAAGAAAACAGAAGATCTCGTCGTATATTTCCATGATAGTGAAGGGTTGTATGAATTTCATACCAATATTTTGGAATTCTTAGAACATCCTATAGAACTTCTTCTCCTCAAGTATCCAGATCGTGTAATAACGAGAGAGAAGAGAAACTACAAAAGGATAAAGTGTTTTGTCTCTGCAAGAGTGCAGTATAGTTCAGAAAATGGTTCAGAAGTTGTAGAAGGAATTATAAAAGATGTAAGTAAAAAAGGTTGCAGAATTACATTTCCTTCAAATAAATTAAAAAAGAGCTCTTTTAAAGAAGATGAAAAGATTTTAATTATACTTAAATTTCCTGGTATTCCTGGAGAGCAAAAAATAGGCGGATACATAAGAAATATATCCTGCATAGAAAAGGAGATTTCTTTGGGAATAGAATTTGATGAATTTGCCTGGTGGGCACCCCCATACTGACTTTATAGTATTCCGCAAAATATCAAATTTTGCGGAATACTATAAAGTTTGAGTTAATCCCAATTTTTGGACATGTTATAAAAAAAGATTTTTTATCGGGACTCTTGAAAAGGTGTTAAGCAAAAAGGAAAGAGTCAGGATGGTTAAAAATAGGCGTTTTCCAAAAAAGTTTAGTTTGAAGAAGGCGTATGAGCTTTTGAAGGTGAAGGTTAGCAGAAGCACAGTTTACTACAAAGAGAAGGGAGAAAGCGAAGAGAACCGAAGGCTTATGGAAGATATAGAAGAAATATATGCTCATGATCCAAGTTATAGGTTACAGACGAATGAGAGCTATACTTAAGAGAAGGATAGAAAAGTCAGTTTAAAATTCTTCTTTAGAAAATTTTTAGTAAAATGGCAATGAAAATCGAATACAAAAACGTTAAGCCATATATAACCAAAGATGGTTCAATAATAAGAGAGCTGATGCATCCAAATATTCATGGTAATAAAAACCTTAGCTTAGCAGAAGCAATTGTGCCTCCAGGAGTTAGCACCTTTTTGCATAAACACAATACTTCTGAAGAAATATACTACATACTTGAAGGAGTGGGCTTAATGACCTTAGGAGATGAAAAATTTA
>JAMOPX010000080.1 GCA_027064285.1 Desulfobacterales bacterium
ATTAAAGAAAAAGAAAAACCATCTCTCCTTTCGCTACATTCAGGGAGTTAAAATCCCAGGAAACCGCATTTATCTTCCCAAGATAGGCTGGTTCAGGATATTTCTTTCAAGGGAAATCCTTAAGGATGCTGAGATAGGAGAGGTAACAGTTCTTAAAGAAGCAGAAGAGGGTTGGCTATCCTTAAAAGCTCTACCGCTGGGCTGGCGGGAAGTGACGCCTGTGGAGAGGGCACTGACGGCGGAACTGCTTTTGGGCAGGTCTACGAGTCATCCCTCGTTGAAGCGGGAATCCCACGGCTTTAGTCGTGGGAGAGTCAAAACCCTTATCACAACTGTCTTGTCCTTGACCACATCAAGTTTGTCTATCTCAGAAATGGCTCTTCTTACATCCCTTTCTACTGCCTCATGAGTAAGCATGACTATGGGAACCGAGTCATTTTCTTTTTTTCTTCTTCCCTTTTGAATCACTGATTCTATACTAATGCCATGTTTTCCAAGAATACCTGATATGGATGAAAGAACACCTGGTCTGTCAACTGCAGATACCCTGAAGTAATATCTGCTTTTAAGTTCCTCCATTGGCTGGATTCTTAAAGCCTCATCCGGAGCACAATTAAATCCTAAGGGAGAAGTAAGATGACTCTGACCACCTATTATATATCTTGCTAAGGAAATTATATCAGATGCCACGGCACTTCCAGTAGGTTTTCTTCCAGCACCAAGACCATAATAGAGATTCGGTCCAACAAAATCCCCTTCTACATATATGGCATTAAATACCTCATCCACATTTGCAAGTATACTTTCCTTAGGAATCATAGCAGGATGCACCCTTGCCTCTACCCTGTTTTCATGATGCCTTGCTATGGCAAGTAGTTTTATAGTGTATCCAAACTCATCAGAAAATCTTATGTCATCCGGTGTGATTTCTGTTATACCTTCCTTATATATGTCTCTGTAATCTACAGGGAATCCAACCATAAGCGCCACTATTATGGCCAACTTGTGTGCAGCATCTGTACCATCTACATCCAGAGTAGGAGGGTCTTCGGCAATTCCAAGCTGAACCGCCTCACTCACCACTTCTTTGTATGTAAGTCCCTGCTTTTTCATCCTTGTCAGTATATAATTAGAGGTGCCGTTTAATATCCCAAGCACAGAGCAGATCTTATTTGCAGCCAAGCCCTTTTTTAAGACCCCTATGATAGGGATCCCTCCTGCAACACTGGCCTCAAAACCAAGCCATACCCCATATCTTCTGGCAGATTCATATATCTCTTTTCCATGCTCTGCTAAAAGTGCTTTGTTTGCTGTAACCACATGCTTACCCTTTTGCATGGCAGATATAATAAGTTCTTTTGCCGTGGTGGTGCCTCCTATGAGTTCTGCAACTATATGGATGTCTGGATCTTCTATTATTTCCATGGCATCCTTGGTAAGAATACTTCTATCTATTGGCACCCCTCTGTCCCTTTCTATGTCCAGATCCGCAATTCTTTTTATCTTTATTTCTTCACCAATTCTTTTTTTTATAAGATCTCTGTTCCTAATAAGTACTTCTGCTGTTCCAGCACCCACAGTTCCAAAACCTATTATTCCTACATTAACCGCCATTTCTCACCCTCTTTAATAGTATCTGTAAAACATGCGTCTTATCCCGCGTATTGCCTGTTTTATACGATGAGGATTTTCAACAAGTGCAAAACGCACATATTCATCTCCATAATGCCCGAATCCAATCCCCGGAGAAACAGCCACCTTTGCCTCTCTCAGCAAAAGTTCTGAAAACTTAAGAGACCTCATTTCCCGAAACCTCGGAGGTATCTTTGACCATACAAACATAGTGGCCTTGGGTTTATCAGTTTTCCAGCCTACCCTATTTAAACCATCTACTAGTACATCCCTCCTTTGCCTATATGTCTCCACTATTTCCTTTACACACTCATCTGGTCCGTTTAGTGCTATAATAGAGGCAATCTGAATCGGCTGGAAAACACCGTAGTCTAAGTAGCTTTTGATTTTCTTCAGTGTCTCTATTAATTCTCTGTTTCCTACACAAAAACCTACTCTCCATCCGGGCATGGAATAGCTCTTAGACATACTGAAAAATTCAACACCTATATCCTTTGCTCCAGGCACCTGAAGAAAGCTGGGAGGAGTATAGCCATCAAAGGCAAGATCTGCATAGGCAAAATCGTGCAATACAATTATATTATTGTCCTTACAGAAAGAGACTACTTTCTTAAAAAACTCAATATCCACAATAGCAGTGGTAGGGTTGTGAGGATAAGATATAATTAATGCCTTTGGTCTAGGCCAAGTTTCTTTTGTTGCTTTTAGTAGATCCTCAAAAAAGTCTCTGTCAGGTCCAATCGGAATACTTCTCACATCTCCACCAGCAATAATGACCGAATACGGGTGAATAGGATAAGTTGGATTAGGGACAAATACTACATCTCCGGGTTCTATAATAGCTAATATAAGATGAGAAAGGCCCTCCTTTGCTCCTATGGTTACCACTGCCTCTTGCTCTGGATCTAAGTCCACATTATATCTTCTTTTATACCAATTGCATATGGCCTCTCTCAGTTTTTTTATCCCCATAGATGCAGAATATCTGTGATTATGAGGCTTTTTTGCAGCCTCAATAAGTTTATCTACAATGTGCTTAGGAGTGGGAATGTCTGGATTTCCCATTCCAAGATCAATAATGTCTTCCCCTTTTCTTCTAAGATCCATTTTAAGCTGATTTACTACACTGAACACATAAGGCGGTAATCTTTTCATCCTGCCAAATTCATGATTCATACGATATCTCCTTGAACCCAGTTTATATTTTTGTTTTATCATTATAGAAAATAAGTTACAGAAATCCACCCCAGAAAGCCCATAAGCTTCAGCTCTGGGATGAATGGCGTATTATAATATAAGCCGCCTGTTCGAAAAATCCTTTTAAACAAGCTTATATATTCTTGAATAGTAGATAGAATAATAATATAACCAATATCAAAATGCAATTGAGAAGATACCTCATCTATAATCACAACTACGCCTTCTATTGAGCAAAAACAGCTTTACAGCAGAAATTTTGGGCCTTAAACCTATATCTGGCTACTTGTAAATGATAATCAGCTAATTTCTTAATCTTTACTTATTCTGGACTTTTTATGGATTAAGGTTGCATCTTTCCTGTCCAGTTCTTGCTTTACCATTATTTCATAGGATTTTTTGATTACAGATGAGAGATCAGCAATTCTCGGTGAG
>JAMOPX010000081.1 GCA_027064285.1 Desulfobacterales bacterium
TAAGTTATGGTTTAGAAAGCGGAGATGTATGTGCCAAAAATATCCAGATAGACAAGAGCGGGATTAAGGCTGAACTTTTATTGCCCAATAATAAAAGCTTGATAATTCATTCTCCACTTCTGGGGAGATTTAATCTTTACAATATCCTTGCATCAGTAGCAGTGAGCTATTGTTTGGATATAGAATTATCATATATCCAGGAAGGGATAAATAGGGTTAATAGGGTGCCGGGAAGAATGGAGCTGATAAAAAACGGTAATTCTCCTTTTGTTATTGTTGATTATGCTCACACTCCAGATGCCCTTTTAAAGGTATTAGAAACTCTCAGGTCTGTATTTGACAAAAAAATCATTACTGTATTTGGATGTGGTGGTGATAGAGACAAAGGGAAAAGAGAAGATATGGGAAGAATAGCTGCCTTGCACAGTGATGTTGTGATCATCACCTCTGATAATCCCAGATCCGAGGACCCTCTTTCCATTATGAGGCAGATAGAAAAAGGAGTAAAAGAGATAAGAGATTCCTGTTATTTCTTGGAAGTAAAAAGAGAAGAGGCCATAAAAAAGGCTATAGAGATAGCACAGGAACAAGATGTAGTGTTTATAGCAGGAAAAGGTCATGAAAATTACCAGATTATCGGAAATAAAAAGATCCCATTTGACGACAGAGCAGTAGCAAAGAAGCTCCTAAAAGATTATTATGTTGAGTGCTGAAGAGATCAAGCAAGCTATATCAGGGATTATAGAAAAGGGAAAGAGAGATCTTTTATTTAGAGATATAAGCATAGATTCCAGAAAGATCAAACAAGGAGATTTATTCTGGGCAATAAAAGGAGAAAGATTTGATGGACACGACTTTGTGCTCTCAGCATTGGATAGAGGCGCATTTGGAGCAGTTGTAGAAAACTGCTATATAAAAGATCTCTTAGAAAAGACAAAAGAGAGAAGTATAGTGCTTATATCTGTTAAAGACAGTCTCAAGGCACTTGGAGATCTGGCAAGGTGCTGGCGAGATAAACACAAGGCCAAAGTAATTGTTGTTACTGGCAGCAGCGGAAAGACTACTACTAAGGAGATGCTTTTTAGCATACTGTCTCAGAGATACAATGTATTAAAAAATCCTGGCAATTACAATAACTTAATAGGATTGCCTGTATCCTTATTAAGGCTTACTGATCTTCATTCAATGGCTGTATTGGAGATGGGAATGAACAGACCAGGAGAAATAGCAAGACTTACCCAGATAGCAAATCCAGATATAGGAATAATAACAAACATAGGCCCTGTTCATCTTGAAGGAGTAAAAGACATGAGAGGTGTGGCAAAAGCTAAGGCAGAGCTGGCAAAGATGCTTCCTGAAAATGGTGTCTTATTTGTAAATGGAGATAATGCCTTGTTAATAGAAGAAGTGCTTAAGTTTTCTAAGAAAGTAATAAGGTTTGGAAGAAATTTTGATAATGATATAAGACTAAAGCATGCTCGTATTAATAAAAGCTTGGGCACAGACTTCCATATGAGCTGGGGAGATAAAAGCTTGGATCTAAGAGTAAATCTTGTAGGCTTGCACAATGCTATGAATGCCTTAGCAGCATCTGCGGTCTCTCTTTATATGGGTATGTCTGCTGAAGAAATAAAAATAGGGCTTATGAATTATAAAGGAATGAAAGGCAGATTTCAGATAATAACTCTCATGAACGAAAATATACTGATAGATGATACCTATAATGCTAATCCTGTTTCCTTAAAAGCAGCACTTCAGACTATTTCTCATATAAGAGCTGGCAAGAAACTTTTTATTGGTCTGGGTGATATGCTGGAACTTGGAGATTATAGCATACCTGCTCATCAGGAAGCTGGAAAGATGGTGGCCATGCTTGAGCCAGAACTTTTTGTTGTAACCGGAAGCTTTTCTGAAGAAATGATAAAAGCTGCTAAGGATTCTGGGATGCCAAAAGAAAGGCTTGTGATAAGCTCTGGACCAGAGGAGATGTCCTATGAGATAGAAAAAAGACTAAAAGAGAATAAACATGTTATAGTATTCTTAAAGGCCTCCAGAGCAGTTTCCTTGGATAAGGTATCCGAATATTTATCAAATAAGTTTGGAAGGAAGGCTTAAATAAATGCTTTATAAACTCATATACATATTTCATAGTGAGCTTTCTGCTCTTAATGTATTCAGATACATAACCTTTAGAACCATACTTGCTACCCTTACTACACTTATTCTGTTCCTGCTTCTGGGCAGAAGGGTAATAGAGATTTTAAAACAGATGCAAATGGGTCAGTATATTCAGGAAGATGGCCCTCCTAATCATATGTCAAAGCAGGGAACACCTACTATGGGTGGTATTTTGATCATATTTGTGGTCTTGTTTTCCACATTTCTTTGGGCAAATCCAGTAAATCCATATGTGCTTCTGTGTATGTCTGCACTTATCCTGTTTGGAATAATAGGATTTATTGATGATTATACAAAAATAAAAAGGAAAAATAATAAAGGACTTACTGCAAAGGTTAAGTTCTTGTGGCAGTGTTTTTTTTCTTTGCTGATCTCTTATCTTATTTTTCATGTAAAAGGGTTTGATCATCATTTGTATGTGCCGTTTTTCAAGAGTATTCATCCTGATCTTGGAATGTTATACATCTTGTTCATGGCATTTGTTATAGTGGCAAGTTCCAATGCAGTAAATCTTACAGATGGATTAGATGGACTTGCTATAAGTCCTCTTATAGTGGCATTTGGTTGCTATTTAATTTTTTCATATGTAGCTGGCCACAAAATAATCGCTTCTTATCTTCATATCCCATATATTGCTGGAGCTGGTGAGGTGAGCGTGTTTTGTGGCGCTATCATAGGTGCAGGATTGGGATTCCTCTGGTATAATGCTTATCCTGCAGAAGTATTCATGGGAGATGTGGGCTCTCTTTCCTTAGGTGCAGCTCTTGGTACAGTAGCAGTTATAACAAAGCAGGAGATAATTTTTGTTATAATAGGAGGAATTTTCGTCATAGAAGCCATTTCAGTTATATTTCAAGTAGCCTATTATAAGGTTACTGGCGGAAAAAGGATATTCAGAATGGCTCCTATCCATCACCACTTTGAACTAAAGGGATGGCCAGAGCCAAAAGTAATAGTCAGATTTTGGATTATATCTATTATATTAGCGCTTTTAGGACTTAGCACACTAAAGCTCAGATAACATGAAGTTTCAAGGAAAAAGAATTTCTGTCTTAGGGCTGGGAATTACAGG
>JAMOPX010000082.1 GCA_027064285.1 Desulfobacterales bacterium
AATTCCATTTAGAAGATTCATAGAGCTGATCAAATACAAAGCAGAGGAAGCAGGAATAGAAGTGGTGGAAAAAGACGAAGCCTTTACTTCAAAGACTTCTTCTCTGGCAGATATTTTTGAAGTCAGAAAAACAGGAGAAAAATATCTAAAAGCAAAGAAAAGAGAGGATAAAGAACTGCTTAAAAAGCTCTCTATAAAACTTAAAAAACTTACTCAAGCAGAAAGAAAATACAGAGGGCTTATTAAAGATAAAATCTTAAATAAGCTTTTTAATGCAGATCTTGTAGGATCGTATAATATAGCAAGAGTGGGAGAAAACTCCCCAAGACTTATTGAGAATTTAAAACTTCTTCTTATAAAACTTTACAATCCAGTTAAGTATAAGCTTATAGATTTTCTTTACAAAGTATCTCCTGAGTCCCTTATAGGGATAAGGAGTAGTAGTTCGCTTTTAAGCAGGGTTGATTTTTTTGATTACCAGATATGTAATAATTTAGCTATATTTTGATACATCTGATAGTCAGAATGAATATCTAAAATTTATCGAGGTTTCTATTTATTTGAGTGATAAAGATATGAGAGTAGATTCATTTTTTAAAATCAAAGAGAGAGGAAGTAATATTAAAACAGAAATTATTGCAGGAATTACTACTTTTCTAACAATGTCCTATATCATTGTGGTAAATCCAATGATACTTAAAAAGACAGGAATGAGTTTTGAAGGAGTTCTCTTTGCCACAGTATTAGTAAGCTCTATTTCTTCGATTCTTATGGGATTGTATGCTAATCTACCTTATGCTCTTGCTCCAGGTATGGGAATAAATGCTTTTTTCACCTTTACTTTAGTGTCTGAAATGGGGGTTCCATGGCAAACTGGTCTTGGAGCAGTATTCATATCAGGTCTTATATTTATTCTTTTGACCATCACAAGGATTCGTACTATGGTTGTATCTGCAGTTCCTGAATCTATAAGATATGCTGTTGCAGCAGGTATAGGTTTATTTTTGGCTTTAATAGGTCTTTCAGATATAGGATTTATAAAATCAGGAGCTACTGTAGTTACATTTGGAGGTTTTAATGAAAAAACAATATTATTTTGTATAGGTTTGATCATTACATCTGTTCTTGTATCCAAAGGCATAAAAGGAGCACTTTTGCTTTCCATTTTCATCAATTCTGCAATTGCAACAGTGGTTTCTGTTATAGGAGTAAAAATAGGAATTATAAAAGAGCCTATCACAAGCTTACCATCTCATTTTATTTCTCTTCCAAACATGGGCTTGTTCTTCAAACTTGACTTAACAGGGGCATTGAGTATTGCTATGATTGCGCCTATTTTTACTTTGCTTTTCACAGATATGTTTGACTCTATATCTACTTTTTTAGGAGTTTCTCAAGTAGGAGGGCTCGTGACAAAGGATGGGCAACCCTTGAATGTTGACAGAGCATTGATGGTTGATGCCATTGCAACAACCCTCTCAGGAATTTTGGGAACATCCTCAGCCACTACTTACATAGAGTCTGCATCAGGGATAAAAGAAGGAGGCCGCACAGGTCTTAGTTCAATGGTGACAGGACTGCTTTTCCTTCCCTTTATGTTTTTAAGTCCTGTTTTAAGTTTTATACCATCAGTAGCTACATCTCCTGTTTTGATAATTGTAGGAGTGTTTATGGCACAATCTTTAAAAAACATAGAATGGACAAAGATGGATGAGTCTATTCCTGCGTTTGTAGCTTTTATTTTGATCCCTCTTACTTATTCAATTACACAGGGAATAGTATGGGGATTTTTGATATACACTGCTATAAAAATTTTTACAGGAAAGTTTGGTGATATAAATGTAGTTTTGATTATAATTGATATATTTGCCTTAATCGCACTTGTTCTTATATCATAAAAAGGCATTAAGATTAAATTATTTAAAAAATTTGAAGAAATGATGAAGATTAAAAAATTAATGTCTATGCTCTTTTTAGGCCTTATTGTTTTAGTATTTAGTGGATGCGCTAATAATACTGCATCTTCTCTACAAAAGGTAGTCATATTAACTACTGCAGACCTTCAAAGTCAGATTCTTCCCTTTGAGACAAAGATAGATGGCGAGAAAAGGAGAGTAGGCGGTTTTGAAAAGATAAAAGCCATTTATGATGAATATAGATCTAAGTATACAAATGTGTTTTTGGTATCCACAGGGGATGATCTGTTTGGACCATTTTATAAGATATTTGAAGGAAAACCAGAGGTGGAAGGCATGAATCTTTCTGGATACAGCGTTGTGACATGTGGAAATCATGAATTTGATAACGGTGCTAATTTTTATTTAAAAGCAATAAAGAATGCAAAGTTTCATGTTGTATGTTCAAATTTAAAAATAAAAAATACTTCTTACGAAAATCTTATAAAACCTTATCTTGTAAAAGAATTAGACAATGGGGTAAAGATAGGTTTTTTTGGACTTATTACTCCTGATTTGAAAAAGGTTTCTAATGTGGGAGACAATGTGGAAGTCAACACTGATATAATATCAGTAGCTAAAGAGATGGTAAAAAAATTAAGACAGAAGAATGTTTCAATAATAATTGCCCTGACTCATATAGGAAAAGAATTGGATTTAAAACTTGCTAAAAATGTAAGTCATATAAACTTTATCATTGGAGGACATGATCATATCTATGTCCATGAAGTGGTAAAAAACCCCTTGGGGAAGGATACTGTAGTGGTCCAAGCTGGTTCGAAAGGTAAAAAAATAGGTGTTCTTGAGATTTTAATCAAAAATAACAAAAAGATATCTTCAAAGTGGCATACTGTTCTCTTAGATGAGAATATCTTGGGGGATACATATGTTCATCAAGTTATGGAATCTTATATGGATAAATATGACGAAATGATGGACAAGGTTATAGGTGAGTCAGAAGTGGATCTGGATGCCAGAAAGAGTATAATAAGAACTCAGGAGTCCAATTTGGGTAATTTTATAGCTGATTCGTGGTCTTCATGGATTGATGATGAAGCAATCGCCTTGGTCAATTCAGGTTCTATAAGGGGAGATAGAATATATCCTGCAGGCAAAATAACTTATAAAACAGCTATGGAAATGCTCCCCTTTATGAATGAAATATACGAAGTAGAACTTACAGGCGAACAATTAAAGCAAGTATTGGAAATATCAGCTTCTTCTATTGTTGTGTCTGGGGATGGATGCGATGTTCAGAATAGGCCTTCTTCTGGAGCTTTT
>JAMOPX010000083.1 GCA_027064285.1 Desulfobacterales bacterium
TTTTTGAAAGATAGAGAATATTAAGCGGAGTGATCGGAGTATAAATATGAAAATTACCCGCTTTGAAGACCTTGAATGCTGGCAAGAGGCAACTTCATTAGCAATTGATATCTATAAGATTACCTCAAAAGGAGATTTTGGAAAAGACTATGGACTGCGTGATCAATTAAGGAGGGCTGCAGTTTCTATAGCATTTCTCGCTCGTCTCGCTTCAAAAAATATTACAAAAACTGGAGGATCTATGAAAGTCCTAATCCTTGGTGCTGATGGATACTTAGGGTGGCCAACATGTATGTATTTTTCAGCAAGGTGGCATGAAGTAATAGGAGTAGACAACTATTTCAGGCGTCTTGCAGCAATGGAGTTAAATTGTGAAGCACTTATCACAACTCCTAATCTTATTCAGAGGGCAAAGATATGGGAAGAAATATCTGGGAAAAAGATTCAGGTGTTTATTGGAGATGTGACAGATTATAGTTTTCTTTCATCTATATTTGAAAAATTTAAGCCAGACACAGTAATTCACTATGCAGAACAACCTTCAGCCCCATATTCCATGACAAACCGGGAAAAGGCAGCATTTACAATAAAAAATAACTTGATAAGCACATTAAATCTTTGTTATCCAGTAAAGGAATACGCTCCTGATTGTCATATGATTGTCATATCATAAAATTTGGCACCATGAGGGAATACGGCACACCAAATATAGATATTCCAGAAGGATAGATAGAAATAGAATACAATGGCAGAAAGGACAAATTTCTCTTTCCAAGACAAGCAAGCTCTCTTTATCATACAACTAAAATACAAGACACAGACCTTCTCTGGTTCTATGTGAGAACATGGGGAATAAGGGTAACAGATCTTATGCAAGGGCCAGTTTATGGAATCTCCACAGATGAAGCAGACCTTGATGAAAGGCTTATGCCAAACTTTCACTATGATGAAATATTTGGAACAGTACTAAATAGATTCATTGTTCAGGCAGTAGCAGGATATCCACTTACTGTATATGGCAAAGGAAAGCAGATACGTGGTTTTATAAACCTGAAAGATACAATGCAATGTGTTTATCTTGCAACACAAAATCATTCAAAGGAAGGAGAACTTAGAATATTTAATCAAATAACAAAGACATTCAGCCAGATGAAGTTCTTTCTGATATGTTTAGGGTTGTGGAAAAATATAAAGATAGAATAAACAAAGATGCTATATACAGAGGGGTGAGGTGATAATAGCAATTAGGAGGATTTAAATAAAATGAACGACAAATTCATTGCCTTAGTTGGTGCTGGTTATTGGGGAAAAAATTTGCTGAGAAATTTATATGAATTAGATGTATTACACACTGTATGTGAGGTTAATAAAAAGATCATTAATGAAAGAAAAAAGGCCTTTCCAGATGTAAGATATACTACTTCTTACAATGAGATATTAGCCAATAAAGAAATAAAAGCAGTAGTCATTGCAACTCCAGCAGCAACACATTATCAAAAAGCAAAAGAAGCTATTTTGGCAGATAAAGATGTATATGTAGAAAAACCCTTGGCTTTAAAGGTAGAAGAAGGAGAAGAGCTTGTTAAATTAGCCAAGGAAAGAAATCGTATTTTAATGGTTGGTCATATACTACGCTATCATCCTGCTGTAATTAAGCTAAAAGAGTTAATAAAGAAAGGAGAACTTGGCAAAATTCAGTACATTTATTCTAATCGCTTAAATATTGGTAAACTCAGGGTAGAAGAAAATATCTTATGGAGCTTTGCTCCACATGACATTTCAGTTATGCTCATGCTTGTTGGAGAAGAACCAGTAAAAATTGATGCCTTTGGCGAAGCAATTTTAAACAAAGACATCCACGATGTAACCTTAACTATTTTAGAGTTTAAAAATGGTATTAGAGGCCATATTTTTGTAAGCTGGCTACATCCTTTTAAAGAACAAAAGCTTATAGTAGTTGGTTCTAAATCAATGGCAGTTTTTGATGATACAAGCAAAGAAAAACTATTTATCTATCCTCATAAAATAGAATGGAAAGATGGCAAAATCCCAGTAGCCCATAAAGCAGAATATTACACTGTAGAAGTTGAACAAAAAGAGCCTCTCAAAGAAGAGATGAAACACTTTATTCAATGTGTCTTGGAAAGAAAAACCCCTTATACAGATGGAGAAGAAGGGCTAAGGGTTCTTAAGATCCTAAATAAGTGTCAAAAAAGCTTAGAAAAATCATCTTTTACAACCTTAACAACTCCACTTTTTAAATCAAAGACAACAAATTTTTTTGTTCATCCATCAAGCTATATTGATGAAAATGTAGTTATAGGAGAAGGCACAAGGATCTGGCACTATTGTCATATCCTAAAAGGCTCAAAGATAGGCAAAAAGTGCACTATAGGGCAAAATGTAATGATTGGCCCTGATGTAAGAATTGGAGACAGGTGCAAGATTCAAAACAATGTATCAGTATATAAAGGTGTAACCTTAGAGGACGAAGTCTTCTGTGGGCCTTCGTGTGTGTTTACAAATGTTATAACTCCCAGGGCATTTGTTGAAAGAAAGCATGAATTTAAACCCACTTTGGTAAAAAGAGGAGCAACCATAGGAGCAAATGCTACTGTTGTTTGTGGAGTAACCATAGGAAAATATGCCCTTATAGGTGCTGGAGCAGTAGTAACAGAAGATGTCCCTGATTATGCCCTGTATTTAGGAGTTCCAGCAAGACACAGCGGCTGGGTCTGCAAATGTGGAGTAGTTCTTACACATAAAGTAAAAAGTAAAAGCAAAGAGCAACTAACCTGTTCAAATTGTGGTAGCAGATATATATTAGATGAAGAGAGATTTTTAATGGAGGAAAAGATATGAAGTTTTATATATCAAAAAGCATACTACCTCTTAATTTATTAAAAAACTTTGTCTTAAGAAAATGGATAAAGGATATAGAAGAAAACCCAGCTTTTAGAATTGTGAACATAGATGAACTTGTGCCTCTTATAAATATAAACTTTGCGCCTGATATCATTGCTGAGTATAATGATTATCTATTTTTGACCCTCCCACGACTAAAGCCGTGGGATTCCCGCTTCAACGAGGGATGACTCGTAGACCTGCCCAAAAGCAGTTCCGCCGCCAGTGCCCTCTCCACGGGCGTCACTTCCCGCCAGCCCAGCGG
>JAMOPX010000084.1 GCA_027064285.1 Desulfobacterales bacterium
CTCGTAAAAAAAGCAATTTCCTTTCTTAATATATTTGATTCAAAAGCTGATCCTTTAAGGGAAATAGCAAAATATATAATTGAGAGGAAGAAATGACTAAAGAAAAGAGGATATTAGAAAAAATAAGCTTTCCTGAAGATCTTAAGCCTCTTTCCTTAGAAGAATTGCAGACTCTTGCGCAAGAAATAAGAGAAGAAATAATCAATACGGTTTCAAAAACAGGGGGACATCTCGCCTCAAGCTTAGGTGCAGTAGAACTTGCAATTGCTCTGCATTATGTATTCAACGCACCAAAGGATAAGATCATATGGGATGTAGGCCATCAGGCATATGCCCATAAGATTATAACAGGCAGAAAGGATAGGTTTTATTCTCTTAGGACCTATGGCGGTATAAGTGGTTTTCCAAAAATAGAAGAAAGCCCTTATGATACATTTGGCACAGGACACAGTAGCACTTCCATATCAGCAGGACTTGGAATAAGTACTGCAAAGTCTTTAAAAATGGAAAAGGACAAAGTAATAGCTGTCATTGGTGATGGTGCAATGACAGCTGGTATGGCATTTGAGGGACTTAATCAGGCAGGACATACAGAAAAAGATCTTATAGTAGTTTTAAATGACAATGAAATGTCTATATCTCCTAATGTTGGTGCCTTGTCTTCGTTTTTAAGTAGAAAGCTTACAGGAAAAACATTTGTGAGTCTGAGAAAGGGAATGGAGAATTTTATAAAAGCGATTCCGGGTGTTGGAGAAGATATATGGAAGATCCTGAAAAAAGGAGAAGATTCTCTGATAACATTTCTCACGCCAGGAATGCTTTTTGAGGCATTTAAATTTAAATATATAGGTCCTATAAATGGGCACAGATTAGACAGACTTATTGAAACGTTTAACAATACAAAATACTTGGAAGGACCTGTTCTCATTCATGTATCCACAGTCAAGGGAAAAGGCTATGAACCAGCAGAAAAGAATCCTTCCATGTATCATGGAATAGGCCCTTTTGATGTAAAAACAGGAAAGCCAAAAAAAGATTCAGATAAAAGACCATCATATACCAAGATCTTTGGTGATACCATGATAGAGCTGGCAAAAAAGAACGATAAGATATATGCGATCACTGCTGCTATGCCTGATGGAACAGGACTTGTTAATTTTTCAAAAGAATTTCCAGAAAGATTCTCAGATGTTGGTATTGCAGAGCAACATGCAGTAACATTTGCCGCAGGTCTTGCTGTTGAGGGATATAGACCGGTTGTGGCTATATACTCCACCTTTTTACAGAGGGCATTTGACCAGATCATTCATGATGTATGTCTTCAAAAACTTCCTGTGGTCTTTGCCATTGATAGAGGTGGCATTGTGGGAGAAGATGGTCCAACACATCATGGCACATTTGACCTGTCTTATCTAAGACTTATTCCAAACATCATAGTCTCTGCTCCCAAAGATGAAAATGAGCTGAGACATCTGCTCTATACTGCTCTGAAACAAGATCAGTATCCTATGGCAATAAGATATCCTCGAGGGAAAGCAGTAGGAGTAGAGCTTGATCCAGAGTTTAAGGAAATCCCTATTGGAAAAGCAGAAATTCTCACAGAGGGAAAGGATGTTTTGATCCTTGCCATAGGAAGCATGGTTTATCCTGCTTTAAAGGCTGCAGAAGAGCTGAGAAAAAATGGAATATCAGCATGCACAGTAAACTGTCGTTTTGTAAAGCCATTGGATAAAGAAATTGCCAAACTTGCTGCATCCATAGGCACAGTAGTAACTGTAGAGGAGAATACAGGCTATGGTGGATTTGGAAGCGCTGTGCTTGAGCTACTAAATGATATGGGAGTGAGAAATATAAATATTAAGAGAATCGCCTTGCCCGACAAATTTATAGAACATGGAGCCGCTGATCTGCTCAGAGAAAAATATGGGCTTAGCAAAGAAAATATAAAAAAAGAAGTTCTTTCCCTCCTCAATGTTAATTCAAAAGATTAGAATCGACCAGCTCTTAGTAAAAAAAGGGCTTGTTGAAAGCAGGCAAAAGGCACAGGCCATAATAATGGCTGGTGCTGTATTTATCGATGGAAAACGCATAGACAAACCAGGAATAAAGGTCTCAGAATCTTCAGAGATATACATAAAAGATATCCTGCCCAGATATGTAAGCAGGGGTGGACTCAAGCTGGAGTCAGCATTAAAGGAGTTTAAAATAGATGTATCCAAAAAAGTATTTTTGGATGTAGGGGCTTCTACAGGAGGATTTACTGACTGTCTTCTCCAACACGGAGCAAAAAAAATAATAGCTGTGGATGTAGGGTATGGTCAAATGCACTTTAAACTAAGAAACGACCCAAGGGTGAGACTTCTTGAAAAAACAAATATACGTTATTTAGCACCTGAAATGTTAAATGAAGAAATAGACGGAGCAGTAATAGATGTATCCTTTATTTCACTCAAGCTGGTGATTCCCCCTGTCTCTTGTCTTTTAAAAGAACATGCAATTATATTGGCTCTTATTAAACCTCAGTTTGAAGCAGGCAGAAAGCATGTAGGAAAGGGAGGGGTTGTAAGGGATCCAAAAGTGCATAAACAAGTGATAGAGGAAATAACCCAGTTCTGCAAGGATATGAGCTGGGAAGTAAAAGGTTGTATCCCCTCCCCTATCCTTGGACCTAAGGGGAATAAAGAGTTTTTTATTTATCTTATACGCTAACGTATTCTTCGCTTTGATGCTTTTAATGGGTTTATCTTTTTGCCATTTCCCTCATTCTTACTATCTTCTTTAAGATGGGTGGCCATATTGCATGGCCCTAATCTCCATTTTGAGGCAGGATCAGGAAATACAGAGCAATACTTCCCAGAAGGGAGTTCTATAATCCTTTCACATCCATTACACTGATCTACTACAGGATGGCATGAACCACCATTAAATTTACAACCTTTTTTTGTCATAAAAAAACACTCCATACCCTTTCTTACTGTTTCACAAATCATGGGTATCACCTGGTTAACAAAACTGCACATTAGTGCAGCTTTGGGTGGGGTATTTGTATTCCGCCTTTTCAGGATGGCCAGCCCCACCTGGCGGTTTTTGGCCATCCATAGCCCCTGCACCAGGTGCAGGAACTA
>JAMOPX010000085.1 GCA_027064285.1 Desulfobacterales bacterium
CACCACAGCTAAATCCTATTGAATATATTTGGAAAAGCATAAAAAGAGTGCTTTCTTTAGTTTTTGTGAGAAACTCGGAGGAAATGAAAAAGGTTATATCACAAGCTTGGAATAAGTTATGTAAAAAGATAAGTTTTGCCAAAAGCTGGATAGAAAAATTTTTAAAAGGCACCAAGTATTATATGGAATTATGCGGATAACTATATTTATGTTGCTTATGTCTTATACACTTCCATGTCTTGCACAACAGACAGGTTTTACGCAGGAAGACAGGGAAAGACTTGTGCGGCTTGAGGCTACACTTAAGGTGTTTATGGAGCAGGTAGATAAAAGATTTGAGCAAGTGGATAAAAGATTTGCTGAACTTAGGGAAGATATGAATAAGCGGTTTGATCAAATGATGAACTTCTTATGGATGCTTGTAGCCATATTTACCACCCTTACAGGAGTAGTAATAGGATTTGCATATTGGGACAGAAGAACCATTATCCGAAAGGCAAGAGATGAAGCAATAGAGGTAATTGAAAAAGAAGGAAGGCTTAGCGATTTTATCAAGGCACTCAGGGCACTTGCTTCAGAGGATAAAAAGGTTGCTAAGGTATTAAGGAGCTTTGGGCTTTTGTGATAACAGACTTAAGAAAGTGCTTGACTTTGGGGTGAGATTGTGTTCAAAAATGAAACACTTTATATGAAGGCATAAACCTGTGTTTTAAATACCAGTGTTTAAAAATGAGAGATAAAGAGACCATAGTAAAGATCCTCAGCATAGTTAAGAAAAATCCAGAGTATTCCCAGAGGGATATATCTTCTGCTCTGGGGATAAGCTTAGGAAAGGTAAATTATGTGCTTAAGTCCCTGATAGATAAAGGGCTTATAAAGACAGAAAGATTTATAAACTCAAAGAACAAATGGGCCTATAGATACCTACTTACTCCTAAGGGAATGAAAGAGAAGCTGAGGCTGACGCAGGAGTTTGTAAAGCAGAAGATAAAGGAATACGAAAGCCTGCTGGATTAGATGGATTAGAATGTGCTTGTTGCTAAAATTGCTAAAAAGACGATGTTGTTTCTGGGAAGGCATAATGCCTAATGCCTTAAATTGCAGAGCTATGTCGTCTATCATTTTTTCATAATGGAGAAAACTTCTATGTTTCATAATTGGTTAATAACAGGAGGATGTGGTTTTATAGGAGTAAACTTAGTAAAAAAGTTGCTAAGTATAGATGAAAACTTGGGAATAAGAATTCTCGACAATCTTTCTGTTGGGACAAGAGAAGATTTAAAAGAGGTTTGTAACTTTAAGGAAGTTTTTGCGGAACAAATAAAAGATCGTCCTAATAAAGTTGAGCTTTTAATTGGTGATATAAGAGACACTGATATATGCTTAACAGACAGCTAAGGGGATAGATGTAATAGTGCATTTGGCTGCAAATTCTGGAGTAGCTTCATCAGTAGAAAATCCGCAGCCAGTTTCTCCTTATGGAGCCAGCAAACTTGCTGGGGAAGCCTATTGTTCCGCATATTACAGAACATTTGGTGTTAATCGGTAGTCTTAAGATTTGGCAATATCTATGGGCCACATTCTAAACACAAAAGTAGTGTTGTGGCAAAATTTTTTAAAAAGGCACTTTCTGGTGAGGTTCTTGAAATATATGGAGATGGAACTCAGACAAGAGACTTCATTTATATAGATGATCTAATACAAGCAATTCTTCTTTCAGCTAACTCACATAAAAATATTGGCGGAGAAATATTTCAAATTGCTACATTTAAAGAAACCACTGTAAATGAAATAGCTCAAAAGATAAAAGAAATTGTTGAAAACAATACAGGTAAAAGAGTAAAAATTATATATACAAAACCTCGCATTGGTGATGTAAAAAGAAATTATTCTGATATCTCTAAGGCAAAAAGACTGTTAGGGTATGAACCAAAGTATAATTTAGAAAAAGGACTGCTAAAAACATTTGAGTATTTTTATAAAAAATTTTTTAAAAATTAATGCCTTTCGGAGATATTTATGGATATAAAAGATTTTTATCATGAGAAAAACATCTTAATTACAGGTGCTGCTGGTACAATAGGAAAGCAGTTAGTCAAACTTTTGCTTGAATATGAGCCAGCAGAACTACGTCTTATGGACAACAATGAAACAGAAATATTTTTTCTGAAGAATACTCCAACACAGACAATGTACACTGCTTCTTAGGAGATGCAAGAGACTATGAAAAGGTAAAAAAACTTTCTGAAGGTATGGATATAATAATTCACAATATTAGATAAAATAATAAATTATGAGAGTTTTAATTCTTGGAAAATTAACCAATTAAGTGTAGTTCAAATGAGTTAGGGGAGATAAGAAATGAAAAATCGAATAATTAATGTAAAAGCTGTTTGGGATGAAGAAGCCCATGTATGGGTGGCTTTTAGTGAAGATGTACCTGGATTGGCTACAGAGGCAGATACATTGGAACAACTCATTGAAAAGTTGAAGATTATGATTCCGGAACTACTGGAAGCAAATGGATTGCTTGATAACAATGAAGAAAAATTTTTCCTCCGTTTGTTGAGCGAACGTATTGAGATGGCAAGGATCGGGATGTAAGAGGTGGCAAATTTTACCCCAAAGCTCAAAAAAATTCTTCGGCAAGCAGGTTGTTATTTTGTAAGACAAGGAAAAGGTGATCATGAAATATGGTTCAGCCCGATAACAAAACGGCATTTTGTCGTTGATTCAAAAATAAAATCGCTTCATACAGCCAATGCTGTTCTAAAACAAGCAGGATTGCTAAAGCAATTTTAGTAAAAGCTTTATTAAAAGTACAAAAAGAAATTTTTGAAAGATAGAGAATATCAAACGGAGTGATCGAAGAATAAATATGAAAATTACCCGCTTTGAAGACCTTGAATGCTGGCAAGAGGCAACTTCATTAGCAATTGATATCTATAAGATTACCTCAAAAGGAGATTTTGGAAAAGACTATGGACTGCGTGATCAATTAAGGAGGGCTGCAGTTTCTATAGCATTTCTCGCTCGTCTCGCTTCAAAAAATATTACAAAAACTGGAGGATCTATGAAAGTCCTCATCCTTGGTGCTGATGGATACTTAGGGT
>JAMOPX010000086.1 GCA_027064285.1 Desulfobacterales bacterium
GTATGACATGAGGAATTCCCATCTTGGGAATAAGAGCAATTTTCTGATGAAGGATGCACAATGGTTGTTTTTACAACAGGAGAACTTAGTGTTGTACCATAGTTTACAGTGGTCCAACTTGCAGATGAATTATATCTGTCAGCAACAGTACTAACTCTTATTTTATCTGCCAACAGCTTTATCCCACCAGGTAATGTATGAATACCTTGCTTTACTGCCATATAAGGGATGTATTCGGTTGTATGCGTTCCATCTTCATAAATCCACTCCTGGACCCTTACCTTAAAAGAGGTTTGTGTAACAGCCTTTAGTCTTGGCACAGCAGGATTTCCACCTTCATATGAAAGGGGGCCTACCACCACAATAGGTGAATCGGAAAAGTTAGTTGAAAAATTAACAGTAGTCCATTCGTGATTAGCGCTTATTAAGCCCGCTTCTCCTATGACATTACCATTACTATCTTTTATAGTAACAACTTGTTGATTCACCTCTAATTTGGCATATGGATCATAAATAGTTTTTGCACTGCCACTATCAGCAGGGCTATAAATTTTAAACTTTGTATTATTTGGAAAAGGGCTAAATTGACTGCTATCAGAGTATTTTTTACAAAAAGAATAATCTGATGGTTCATTATTTCCTAATATCTTCCATTCTAAATCTCCACCATCTCCTGGTATATAGTCATATCCATTCCTATCCTCCACTTTTCCTCCCACAAGGGCCTTTCTTGCAGCATCTATTCGTCGAGTAGTAAGCCAATTCAAAAAATTTCCATCCCAACAATTATTTCCAGACCCGGGTGTACAATCATCTTCAACAAATGCTCCTGTTTTTGAGGTGTCAACATTTATATAATATGGGCCATTTTGCCATGGATCAGGATCTACTGGAATTGTGGGATCGTATTTGTATTTCTTAGTAGGATCAAAAATTCCATAGTATGTTATATCAGGATTAAAATCTGTATGAGTACCTTGATTACATTTCCAGCCACCAAAGCTGGGATCATCATACATACAGTGCTTCATACTTCCAGAATTATCTAACATTATTATGACATTAGGTTTTACTCCTATCCCAATAAATGGGGGTATTCCACATTCATTACCTGTACTTATACTTTCAAAAAAGAAAGATAAAAAACAAATAAATATAACTAACAAAAAACACTTAAGATTTAATTTTTTCTTTTTAAATCTGTATTGATAAATCATGTTTCTATAATTAAGATAGTATATACCTTGCAGAAATAAAAAGCAAAACTGTTCCTAATATTTTTTTTACCATATTATCAGGCACATATCTTTGAACATATGTGCCTATGTATATGCCTATCATCCCTCCTACTCCAAATAATGCTCCCAGCAGCAAATCAGGTGTAGTACTGGAATTAAAGGAATACACTATTGCTGCAATTATAGAGTTTATCCAAGTAGAAAACAGTGCTGCTCCAGATACTAAAAACACCGGAAGACCTAAAACAGAAATACAAAACGGAGCAATTATTGCGCCTCCTCCTATCCCATATGCTGTCCCTATTATGCCTACCACAAAAGAAGTAATTCCCAACAAACGAGGAGAGTATTTATATACTTTATTGTTTGCTGTATATATCTTGCATTCAAATATTCCTGCTTTTTCTTTTTTTATAGATACAATCCCATCTTTTTGGGTATTTCCTTGTTGCATTTTAGTCAAGCCATCATGTGCAGTCTTTATTCCTAAGATACCAAGAATACATCCCACAAATATCTTAAATTTGGTTGGTTCAAATAAAAGCTTTGTCCTTACATAATATCCAATAAATATGCCGGGCAGAGTTCCGAGCATAATAGTAAAAAATAGTGTCCATGAAATTTGTTTATTTTTGACATACCTGTATATTCCTGATGGTATAGAGATTATATTATAAATGAAATTAGTTGCTGTAACAGCTGGACTTGTATAACCTAAAACACTTATCTGAAAAGGCAGAAGAATAAAAGCTCCTGACACCCCTCCTACAGAAACTATTGAAGATATTACAAGCATAACTAAGGGAGGGAGAAATATATAAGTTTTTACGCCTGAAATAGGAAACTGAAAAACAAAATGATCCATTATTTCCATCCACGCACAGGCACAGCCAAACTCAAATATCTGTCATCTTCATTGAACATAAGCCTTTTTTTCACCATCATCCTTAAAAAGGAATGAAGAACAAGGGGGTCTATGTTGAAAAAGTGTTCTTTTATTTCACGAAAAGATCTGTTTTTTTCACAAAATAAAAAGATCTTTCGGGACATACCCTTAAGTTTATGAACTATATTATGTTGCTTGGATATTCTGTGTCTTATTATAAGAAAATCCCCTCCATCCTGATATGAAATTATTGGTTCGCTGTTGGGAGTGCTGTGAAGTTCATTATAAAACTTTTTCCACTTCTTTATCTTTTCCTGCACAGGCCTCCAGAGTCTTTTTTGCTCTCTTATCTGGCCTCTGTATCCCTGAATCATAAGAACAAGCTTATCCAGTATTTCCTCAGGAATCATGTACGAATACTTAGGGTGGTTTCCAGCTTTTTTTATCAGAAATTCTTTTGGATTTTTCCATACATAAGAATAGTAGCCAAGCCAGAAAGGTATTCCTTTTAGAGGAGAAAATGGAAACACAAAATCCAGATTTTTCATAGTCTCTTCCACATCTTTTTCATCACTTCCTGGAAACTGAAGAATCATATTCCCTACAAGCCGGGGCATTCCCTTTGCTTCACAATTTTTCATTATTTCAATATTCTGTAGAGCAGTAGTGCCTTTTTTCATCTTCTTTAAAAGTCTACTGCTCAGGGCTTCAATTCCTACCTGAACCTCATTCATGCCAGCCTTTCCCATAAGGATGAGGGTCCTGAGAGGGGTATCTGCCCTGATTTCTGAAAATATCCTCAGATCCTTCCTCAATCTATCTATAGTGCTGAAAAGTTCATCTGAATTAGGAGGGATAAGATTATCCATAAAGGAGACAGACAAGACCTGATATCTTTTCACAAGCTCGTTTATCTCACCTGTCACCTTTTTTGCTGATTTTACCCTATACCCTTTCCACTGAAGATTAAGATTACAGA
>JAMOPX010000087.1 GCA_027064285.1 Desulfobacterales bacterium
ACCGCTGGGCTGGCGGGAAGTGACGCCCGTGGAGAGGGCACTGGCGGCGGAACTGCTTTTGGGCAGGTCTACGAGTCATCCCTCGTTGAAGCGGGAATCCCACGGCTTTAGTCGTGGGAGGGTCAAAAGAAATGGGTTAATTCCAGGCAGACATGTTTAAGTCATCTTATAAGGAGAGCGAAGGGATTAGCAGAAAGTAATAATCCTGAATTATCGAGATGTGGTGAATGGGCATTAAAGGAATTAGGCACTTTAGTACATATGGCAAAGGCTCCACCGAGCAAAGGGGAATGGAGAGCTTTTTATGCGAGGCTGTGCCGTCTAATTTGGTCTTTATCGAAATAGCAAAAGTGAAGCGAAGAAGTTTGTGCGAAGGTTAGAGGAAGAAATGGATTCTCTTTTCACCTTTCTTACTGAAGATGGAGTAGAACCTACTAACAACCTGGCTGAACGAACAATTCGTTTTGGAGTTTTGTGGAGGAAAAGAAGCCCGGGCACTCAAAGCGATAAAGGGTGCCGTTGGAGCTGACAACATCTATGATCTGCTTTCAATCTCCGCTGGAGATTGAGCGGATCTGGTTTTGCAGCTCAACTTTGCCGTTATGTCTGGTATTTAATAAAAAAATTCCATACCGGAGGAAGGAAAATGAAGGTATGTCGTGTAGAAGAGATGCGCAGACTTGATAAAACAGCATCTAAAGTCTTTGGTATAAAAGAAGAGCTTCTTATGGAAAATGCGGGAGAAGCTTCATACTTTGCCATACTTAAAGAGCTAAAAAAGCTCAAAAAAAGATTTGTTATATGCTGTGGCGGAGGAAATAATGGAGGAGATGGCTTTGTAGTGGCAAGAAAGCTATTTTCCAATAATGCTGATGTAAAGGTCTTTATTCTGGGAGATCCTGAAAAATACTCTGGTGCTGCTAAGATGAATTTAGACATAATTAAAAAGCTTTCTATTCCAATAAAAAAAGTTGAGTCTGAAAAAGAAATAAAACATGAACTATTTCATGCCGATGTAATTGTAGATGCCATATTCGGCACAGGGCTTTCAAGAGAAGTTGGCGGCATATATAAGCAAATAATAAATCTTATCAATGAAAGCAGAGAAAAAGGCAAACAGGTTGTAAGTCTTGATATTCCATCAGGAGTTTCTGGAGACACCGCTCAAGTTATGGGAACAGCAGTAAGAGCTGATTTTACTATTACATTTGGGCTCCCAAAGCTGGGAAATATTCTGTATCCAGGATATGAACTGGGAGGAAGACTCTATATAACACATATATCTTTTCCTCCTCATTTATATGAGGATAAAGAGATCTTATGTCAGATAAATGATCCTGTCTTTATTCCAAAAAGAGAAAAAACAGGACATAAAGGCAGTTTTGGGGATGTATTATTTATTGCGGGTGCAAAAAGCTATTTTGGTGCCCCATTTCTTTCTGCACACTCTTTTTTTAAAGCAGGTGGTGGATACAGCAGACTTGCTGCTCCAGAGTCTATGGTACCATTTCTAGCCTCTATAGGACCCGAAATAGTCTTTGTGCCACAAAAGGAAACAGCACAGGGATCTATTTCCCTTGTAAACATCCAATCTCTGCTTCAACTTGCAGAAAAGGTAGATATGTTAGTTGTAGGCCCTGGACTTTCCTTAAATGAAGAAACTCAAAGGCTTGTGCTCGAGATTGTAGAAAAAGTGGATAAACCTATTCTTATAGACGGAGATGGTATTACTTCTGTATCAAAAAACAAAGATATACTAAAAAAAAGAAAGGCAGAGACTGTTCTTACTCCTCATCCCGGTGAAATGCAAAGAATAATAGGAATAAGTATTGCTGAAATCAATAAAAATAAAATAGATGTGCTTCAAATGGCATGTTCTGAATTAAATTCTTTTATAGTGCTTAAAGGTGCTCACTCCCTTATAGGATTTCCAGACAAAAAGGTATATATAAACATGACAGGAAACCCTGGGATGGCAACAGCCGGATCAGGAGATGTTCTTACTGGAACAATCTCTGCCATGTTTGGAATAGGACTTCCTATTCCAGAGGCTGTAAGGACTGGGGTATTTCTGCACGGCCTTTCTGGAGACATAGCCGCTAAACAAAAGGGAGAAGATGGAATCACTGCTGTGGATATTTCAGAATTTTTGCCTGACGCAATAAAAATGCTTAGAGAATCTCCTGAAGAACTACCATCTTACTATGAGATTATATGATAACACCAATAGATAAGTTTTGGTATATAGAGTATAGTTCAGACAAAATGATCCTAATTTGTTTCTCACCGAGAATTGCTGATGAGGCTCGTGTCTGATTGACAGCTCCTTTAGTTACGTGTTATAGAACTGAAGTCTTAAAAAAATACCAAAGGAGTGTTAATGTGAGGGAGAAAAGGCTTATTCTTTGGTTTAATGAGATAGGACTAAAAGATGTTCCTATAGTAGGTGGAAAAAACGCATCCTTAGGAGAGATGTATCAAAAGTTAACAAGTAAAGGAATTAATATACCAAATGGATTTGCCATTACAGCCCACGCATACCGTTATTTTTTGGAATATTCTGGTGTGGATAAACAGGTATTAGAAATACTTAAAGACATAGATACACATAATATTAAAGATTTGCGAGAAAGGGGAAAAAAGGTAAGAGGAATAATTCAGAATGCCCCTTTCCCTCCTGATCTTGAAAATGCCATATATGAGGCATATGAGAAACTTTCTTCAGAGTTTGGTACAGATGCAGTAGATGTGGCTGTGAGATCTTCTGCTACTGCGGAGGATCTTCCTGATGCCTCATTTGCTGGCCAGCAGGACACATTTTTAAATATTCAGGGAAAGGATAATCTTTTAAAGGCTTGTAAAAAATGTTTTGCCAGCCTCTTTACTGACAGAGCTATCTCCTACAGACATGATAAGGGATTTGGTCAAATGGATGTGGCTCTTTCCATAGCTGTTCAAAAAATGGTCAGAAGCGATTCTGCATGTTCAGGAGTAATGTTTTCAATTGATACAGAATCTGGCTTCAAAGATGTAGTTTTTATTACTGCTGCTTATGGGCTTGGAGAAAATGTGGTTCAGGGAGTTATAAATCCAGATGAAT
>JAMOPX010000088.1 GCA_027064285.1 Desulfobacterales bacterium
CATGATGGTGAAACCATAAAGAAGGCTATAAAGGAAAGTAAAGACAAAAGAGCAGTTATTGTAGGTGCAGGTATGATAGGAATGGAATGTATAGAGCCTTTCTTAAATGCGGGATTTGAGGTAAGTATTGTGGAAAAACTGCCATTTGTGCTTCCTACATTCTTAGATGAAGAGATTTCTTTGCTCATTATGAAACACCTTGCATCTAAAGGAGTAAAACTATTCTGTGGACAAGGGGTAAAAGAATTTGTAGAAGATGCTGAAGGAAGGGTATCAAAGGTAGTTACTGAAAAGACAGAAATAGAAACCTCACTTGTGGTACTTGCTATTGGATTTAGACCAAATATAGAGTTAGCTAAAAAAGCAGGTCTTAAAATAGGCAGATTCGGAATAAGTGTGGATTCCTTTTTAAGGACCTCAGACCCTGATATATATGCCGGTGGTGACTGCGTAGAGGCTTATAACATGGTCACAGGTGAGAAGTTTTATGCTCCTATGGGTTCTACAGCCAATAAACATGGAAGAGTAATAGCAGACAACATTGTGGGCAGAAATACAAGGTTTGAAGGTGTAACAGGCACAGGTATTGTTAAAATCTTAGGGCTTAATGTAGCAAGAACAGGTATTACAGAGGCATATGCAAAACAAAAAGGATATGATGTGATCACATGCATTAATCCGGGACCAGATAGACCTCATTTTATAAAGGAAAGCAAGCCTATTATAATAAAACTCATTGCAGAATCATATTCTGGAAGGATTCTTGGAATGCAGGCAATAGGAGAAGGAGATGTATTCTCAAGGGTTGATACAGCAGCAGCTCTTATAGCCAAAGGAAGCACCATAGATGATGTAATGAGTGTAGATATGGCTTATTCACCACCATATTCTCCTGCTATGGATAACCTGATAGTAGCAGCAAACATAATACAGAATAAGAGAGATGGGCTTTCCAGAAGCTATAATCCTATTGAATTAAAGAAAAAGTTAGATGCAAAAGAAGACTTTATAATCTTGGATGTGAGGACACCGCAAGAAGTGGAACAGATGAGATTGCCATATGAGAATGTAGTATATATTCCTTTGGGTAAACTGAGAGAAAGAGCAGATGAACTTCCACGAGATAAAGAGATTGTCTGCACATGCAAGATATCCCTTAGAGGTTATGAAGCAGTGAGAATCCTTTTGGGAAAAGGATTTGACAGAGAAAAACTGGCATTCTTGGATGGTGGAGTATCTGCATGGCCTTATGAAAAGATAGTAAAGTAAAGTAGGAGGAAGAGATGAAAAAAACTGTCGCGGTTTTTATATGTTTGTTTTTTATAGCATTCCTTAGCTCTTGTGCTGAAAGAAAACCAAAGCCAGCACAAGAATCTGCTTCAGCATCTACTACATCTGTGCAACAAGAAGAAAAGCAATATACTACCTACTATGACTTTGAAGATATTCCTGTGCCAAAAGAGATGAAGCTCATTACAGATAAATCCTTTTTGGTAGAATATGCTAATTTGAAAGGTGGAATAATGCATTTTGAAGGCAGGGTAGAGCCTCTTTCTTTATTCAATTTCTTTTATGTTGGGCTTCAAAAGAATGGATGGAACTTAGTAGGTTATTTTAAATATGGTCCTTATATACTTTTGATGGATAAACCAGATAAGGAGTGCGTTGTTAGAATAGAGAACAGTGGATGGAACACAAAACTTGAGATCTGGATAACCCCTAAGGGAGTGAGCTCGTCCCAATAGTTGACATGTAATTTGTTTTTTTAATATAGTGCCACAGACCATGGGTTTAGCTATGCATGGAAAAGCAATTATTATTCAGGTAAGGGTTTTATACAGTGATGTTGATCAGATGAGATGGGCCAATCATGGTTCATATCACAGATGGTTTGAGACGGGAAGAGCAGAATACATGAGAAAAAAAGGACTTCCATATAAAAAATTAGAAGAGATGGGCTATTTTATGCCTGTAACTGAACTATTCTGCAAGTTCATAAAACCTATAAAATACGACGACTTGATCAATATTGTTGCATGGCCCTCTAATGTAAAAAAGGCGAGCATGAGATTTGAATATGAGATTCTGAATGAAGCTAATCAACTTAAGGCAAAAGGATATACCCAACATGTTTGTCTAAACAGAGAGGGAAAGATTGTAAGAATGCCTGAGGAACTAAGAAGAATACTGGAGGTATAAGATGAAGGTGTGGCTAAAGATTGTAGCTATTTTTGTGGTAATATTTTTTCTTGTTCTCCCAAGATCTTATGCCTTAGATTACTCTATATTTGGGAAAGAAGTTAATATCACTGGATATATTTCACAAGAGTTTGCTTTTGCTGCCCACAGCGACAAAGAGGTAAACGGCCTGCACTATGATGATCCAGGACTTCATTCTGCATACTTTACCGTGTACTTAGACACAACCATATGGCTCACGCAGGATATACATATAAGGATGATAAATAGGCTTATGGGGGACTGGATCTATACCATGAAAAAACACAACGATAGCTGGAGAGATAGGCTATTTCAAAGATCCAACACCCCACTTCATTTAGAGCTAACCCCATATGATGTATTAAGAGAGTTTTACATAAATTATATGAGTGGAAATCTGACAGTTCGCATTGGCAAACAACAGATTGCATGGGGACAAGCAGATGGGTTAAGGCTTTGTGACATAATAAATCCTCTTGATATATCAAGGGAGGCTTTATTCAGGGATTCTGATGAAGGATATGAAACTACCCGTATTCCACTCCTCTTAGTAAGGGTTGACTATACCTTCGGTGGAAAATCTTTTGGTCCTATATGGGAACCAACAATAGAGTTTGTCTTTAATCCAGGGGATATAAGAACTCCAAGAAGCTATGATAACTCTATATGGAGTCCTCACGCTGCACTTCTTCCACCAGGAATAAGGGGGGTTCAAATCTTAGATCCAAGACCAGACAGACAGCTCGATAACAATGAATGGGGTATCAGGCTTATAGGAAATGTATGGGATACGAGGCTTACATTAAACTTCTTTAGAGGATATAGAAACTACTGGGATGGAGCTGTGCCACCTGCAGAAATCGTGGGTGTAAATCCA
>JAMOPX010000089.1 GCA_027064285.1 Desulfobacterales bacterium
GCACCAGTCCCACTGGTGACAGTGGGAGCTTGGTAAACCCCACCCGGAGCAAGACCAAATAGGGGAGCGCTTGAGGGTGGCCCGCCCGATGCTCCTGGGTAGGTCGCTTGAGCCCGGTGGTAACATCGGGCCCAGATGAATGGCCATCACCCCAGTTTGTGGGGGACAGAACCCGGCTTATGGACTGCTCCAGTATATTCTATGGGGAGATTAAGCAATGTTTATTATAGGAAATTTTCTAATAGCAATAGCAAGGGTCTTAGACATTGCACTATCCATTTATATGTGGATTATTATCATACGGGCTCTTATTTCTTGGGTTAATCCAGATCCATATAATCCTATAGTAAGATTTCTCATTTCTGTAACAGAGCCTGTGCTCTATCCTATAAGAAAAAGGCTGCCGCTCTTAGGAGGTATAGATTTTTCTCCTATTGTAGCCATCTTGGCTATTATTTTTATCCAAACATTTGTGGTTCAAAGTCTTATGCAGCTGGGAATGAGCTTGAGATAAATGCCAATACTTCAAATAAAGGTTATCCCAAAGGCGTCAAAACTGCAGATAATTAAAGAAAAAGATGTAATAAAAATAAAACTAACTTCTCCTGCTCAGAAAGGAAAGGCAAATAAACAGCTTATAGAGCTTCTTTCCAAAAGACTTAAGCTTCCAAAAAGCAAGATAAAAATTGTCTCTGGAGAAAACTCCAGAGACAAACGCATCCTCATTGAAGGATTAAGTGAAGAAGAAATCCTTAGCAGATTAATCTAAAAATTCCAGAAATCATTTAGCTCTTTATCACTTATATCCCACTTGCTTTCATGGGGTGGGAGCTTTTCTTCTTTCATAAACTCTGGAAGTCTGTCATCTGCCTCTGTAAATCCAGCAGAAGAGTTAAACTCTTTTTCTTTCTTAAGGATCTCTTTACCTATTTCATTTACATCTTTATCTGTCCAGGAAGTACCAAGCACTGCATTGCAGGTTTCTATAACCCCTTCAAATCCAGACGGGATATCCAGCACAGCAAATGCAATAAAAAGGCAATAACCAGTAGCATCCAGAAAAGCAGTAGTTATCTGAAAATTTTTGGAAAGATCTACTTTCCCTTTCGGATCAAGATGGTCAACTTTTCCACCGACAGATAAAATTTCAGTAGCAATAGTATATCCACTTGTATGATCAGCTCCCATAGTACTTGTAGCATATGTTACCCCTATTCCCTTTGCTGCTCTTGGCTCATAAGCGGGCATTCCCTGCCCTTTTACTACAGGAACTCTCAATACTCCAAACGCTTTTCCTGTAAATGCTGCGCCTTGTCCCAAGATCCTTCCAAGAGGAGATCCTTTCCCTATTTCTTTTAAAAGTTCAATAGCTTTTTTGCCATCTCCAAAATCTGCAATTCCTGCCTCCATTGCAACACCAAGGGTTACGCCAGCCTCTATGGTATCTATTCCAAGCTCATTACATATCCTGATTAGCTCACCTGTTATGTCCAGATCATCTATTCCACAATTTATTCCTAATGCCCAAATAGACTCGTATTCCTGACAAGAAACCATTTCCTTTCCGTCCTTAGAATACCAAGTATTAGAACATTGAATAATACAACCAGGACTACATGCATGGTTGTATGTCTCTTTTCGTGTTCTTTTCTTTGTTTCCTCAAATATCCTTTCTCCAGACACATTTTGAGCTGTATCAGTTCTTCCTGAAGAGAAGTTTTTTACAGGAAGAGCTCCCGCATTATTTACTACATTTACAAGCACAGCAGTTCCGTAAGTATTTAAAAGTCCTTTTGGCTTTGTAATATCATGACTCTGAAGAGCAGATATAAGCTTTTTTCTTCCTTGTTCAAAAAGCGCTTTATCTTTTATCTCAACACCAGAAGCACCTTTATCGTCCACAACAATTGCCTTAAGTCCTTTGGAGCCCATAACAGCGCCAAGCCCTCCTCTTCCAGCATATCTGCTTGCCCTGTTCCTAAGATCATTAAAACATATCCCTGCCATTGCCATCTTCATTTCTCCAGCAGGCCCTATACAACATATTCCTACATCTTCACCATATTTATCTGCGAGAATATTTACAGTTTCATACGCTCCTTTCATCTTCAGCTCTTTTTCTGGAATCAGTTTTATAGAGTCCTTTTTTATCACTAATACATAAGGAATTTCATCTCTTGCCGCTCCTTCTACTACAAGAGCCTTTATCCCAAGCCTTGCAAGCTTCTGACTAAACTTTGTCCCTGAATTTGATTCCTTTATTGTGCCTGTAAGAGGAGACTTAGCGCCTACTGATATTCTCGCACTTGTTGGAGCAGCTGTACCGGTTACAATCCCAGGAGCAAAAACGATCTTATTTCCCTTTCCAAGTGGATGGCACAGAGGATTTACCTCATCAAAGATTATGGAAGAAGTTAGCCACCTTCCACCCATAAAAGCATACTTCTCTGGTACCTGCTCTTCTTTTATACTTAAGGTGCTCATATCAATCTTTATTAACTTCTTCATCACTCTTCCTCCTTTTAAAGTTTTAAAGTTTTTCACATTACACCAAAAGAAGATTTAACTTTCAAGCGGCGCTTGTCAAGAAAATTATGTCTAAATCAGCAATTCTCGGTGAGAAACAAATTAAGATCATTTTGTATGATCTATACTCTTATTTCAGATTAAGAAAATACTTCATTTAAAAATGATAAGAAAAGCTGCTCTAAATATACCTCAAAATATGCACTTATACCACTACCAATTTAAAATTATTCTAAAAAAAGCCTTCTTAAATCATTATTGCTTTCCTTTTCCCTATGTATTTACTGAATTTCTCTAAGGATAGATTCAAGCTTTTTGTTGTCATATCAGGCATTACAAATGAAAAGCTTTCTCCTGTCATAGGGGATATAGTTATTAATTTTTAGCTATACTTGACAATATATTTCAAAAATATTACATTTCAAAACATAAAAGTAGGAGAGTTAATGGAAATTAAGATTTTAAATAAGCTTTTTAATGCAGATCTTGTAGGCTTATACAACATAGCAAGAGTGGGAGAGAACTCCCCAGGACTGATTGAGAATTTAAAACTTATAGATTTTCT